>JAGLHE010000182.1 GCA_023143685.1 Candidatus Omnitrophota bacterium | reverse complement strand
TCTACTTCTCGGATATGTGTCAGGGTTAATCGTCGTGTGTTCCCTTTGATGCGTTCAATGCTAAGGCGGATTATCATGCGCTGCAGGCTTGGATGTTTTTTTAATAAACCTTTAAGATTAAGAACCAACGTGGTGTTGGAAGATTTCTGAATAAGGCGTTGCAGGGATTTTTCAGTTTCGGTTTGTAAAAAAGAGTAATCGGCAGTTGCGGTATTAGCGAGGTTGGCAAGCGTGCTCGAGATATTCGGGTTGTAATCTTCTTTTATCAATGGGAGAAGCTCAAGCCTGATGCGGTTGCGTAAGAAATCTTTATTTTTGTTCGTCGGGTCTGTGCGGTATTTAATGCCTTTCGTTTTTAAGAAATTAAGGATATCGTTTTTAGAAATATTCAGGAGCGGACGGATAATTATAAATCCATCGATTTTGCGTTTAGGGAGGATCGCCTGCATGCCGGCTAAACCGCTACCCCGCAAAATACGCATTAAAACAGTTTCAGCTAAATCATCCTGATGATGTGCCAGGCAGATGCATTGAGCGTTTTGTTTTGTCGCGATACGGAATAAGGCGTTAAATCGTTTTTCACGCGCAACTTCTTCAATTGAAGTTTTTTGTGATGTTGTTTTGATATTGACGTTAACAGCAGTATAAGGAATGTTAAGTGGTCCGACGAGTTTTTTTACAAATCGCTCATCAGTATCAGCACTTTTGCGGAGTTTGTGGTTAACATGGGCGATATGGAGTTGAATGCCGAGTTCATGTTTTAAGCTGTTAAGGATATGCACGAGAGCCACAGAATCAGCTCCGCCTGACACTCCAATGACAACCTTATCCCCGGCCTTAAGCAGTTGATTCTTTTGAATTGCAGTTTTGACTTCTTTAAGAATATTTTTTTGCTGCTTATTTCTCACTTCTCTTTTCTCATTTCTTGTCTGTGCTAATCTGCGTTGTTTTTTTATCTGTGTTCATCTGCGTTTTTTCAGAATTGATCAAACCAGCGGGACCCCTTAAGTGCAATAAAAATTAACAGGGCAATCAAAATAACCAATTCGATAATGGGATTAAACATGATTTTATGAATGTTTACGAGTTTATCTTCTCTTGTAGTCTGGGAGCACTCGTTAGTATTCCCCAAGAAGTCCCCGTTTTTCTTGCCGGGCTTCCCGGTAAGCCTCGCGTAATGTTTTCTTGTATTTTGTGTTGGGAATGCGGATGTGTAACGTCGCAAAGCCCTGGCGCAGGATTTCGGCATTAACAAAAAGATCATCATCGTATCGAAAAACATATGCAAGGGTTTCGTGTTTTTCACTGGTTTTTTGATCATCAAATTCCAGCCTGACAAATTGTCCTTCCAGAAGGCTTTTGGCAAAGTCAAAGGCCTTCTCCTCCATTGAAATTAAAGGAGATGCTTGTTCAATAACGAATCCGAATTTGTCACGTTCAATTTTTCTGTTTTTATCCTGTTTTGGCGGTTGTGGGGCTTTGATTCCAATAAGACGGATTCTTTCTTCGTTTTCAAGCTCTATCTTATCAGCGCTAATAACACGCTTGACTAAGATTTTTTGGTACTGTTCGTTTGTTTTAAACGCGAAATCGTCGAAGAGATTCGCGTAAGTAATGCTGGCTGTTCCGATAATAAAGAGCAAAATGAGCAGGCTGGCATATTTATGTTTATTGAAGAATTTACAGCAGCGACTCATTTTTTCCCTTTATTTAGAATCAGGATTTGTTTAGAGATGTTTATTTTTTTGATATATTTCGATAAAATATTCAATTGACCGGTCATAGGTTCGCTCAGCATCCGGTGGAAAGTAACAAGCCGGAAGATGGCCTTTGGCGCGATGATAAGCTATACATTGGCAGCACATTCCCTTCCGTGGGCACCCTTCATAACTGCAATTACACATATCTAAATTTTTATCTTTGGTACATTCCATCGGGATTATCTCCATTTATTTTTATTTATTATATTTTAATGGCTTACAATATCGCAAAATGGGTGTGCTGTAAAGGGCTTAATTTGATTGGAAAAGCCTGACTTCTTTAGGAAGACAGGCTAAAAATGGGACATGATGATAAACATTAAACTAATTGAATAAATCCGAATGAGTCCCTGTTCTCACGAGAAACACTTCATCTTTCGTTACGCGATATATCAGAATCCAATCAGTCTCAATATGGCAATCCCAGGAGGGAATCCAATCCCCAATTAATGGGTGCGGTTTATATTTTGATGGGAGCCTGCCTTCTGTTTGTAATATATCAACAATTTTTTTAAGTTTTGAGATATCTTTCTTCCGTCTGGACATTTTCTTTAAGTCGCGTCCAAATTTTTTTGTGGGGATGACAGCTCTCACGTCAGGTCAGATTTTTTGGTGTATTCATCAAAGCTGGAATATTTTTTTAATTTTTTATTTTTCGTTTCAGCGAGGGCTTTTAAGGTTTCTTTATTGGGTATTTTTAATTCAAAGGGAATGCCTTGATTAATCGCAATTTGTCGATAATACATGCGAATAGCCTCTGCTTCGGAAATATCGAGCTGTTTTAATATACCAAGAACCCTTTTCTTTAAGCCGGCATCGATTCTTGTTTCTATTCTTGCTTTTTTTATCATTTTTCATCTATCCTTCCTAATACAAGTGTACTACATTTGCCGTACATATACAAGGTTTTGTTTTAACTCATACATTTGCTGCGGGGTTGTTAGAAAAGATGCTGAAAATAATGGGGACGGGTCTGACTTTTTGCGTGCAACGAACAACGTGCTACGTGCAACGAATATGGGATTAGGGTTTTTCGTCGTACATCGTACTTCGCACCTCGTATGTTAAAAAAATAGCGGGGAGTGGATTCGAACCACCGACAACACGGGTATGAACCGTGCGCTCTAACCAACTGAGCTACCCCGCCATAATATTCTTTCAGGAAAAAATCAATTGTACGTGAAAGACATGCATATATCAAGTTTTTTTTGGAGATCCGGTGGAGATACAAGACGGATTGATCTTATAAATAAAATATCACGTACAATAATGTCAGGATAATGATCGTCGCAAGCAGATAAAAGTCGTTGTAATAAAAAAAGTCTTTTACGCGCTCCCTGAATGAATACGGGAATCGGACGCTTTCATTTGTAATGGATCCGGAATTGCGTAAGCCAACAACTTCGGATTTCTTGAGTCTTAAGAATTGATTTGCAATACGGTAAGCTTGCAGTTTCTTTTCATCAATCATATCCATGACTTTCTTTTCCGATATTCCAAGAAGCTGTGCAGTTTCGCGTACTGAGATATATTGGCTGTCCGTCATTGTTATTCCTTTTTAATACCTGTTAGGATACTTTTCCCGTTGCTGCCCAGTTATCGATTTTTTCCCGTTCAAAAATCCAGGAGTCCCCTCGTTTAGTTGCAGGAATTTTTCCCTGGTTGACTAGCTCTAAAATTGATGGAGAGTCAATTTCGAGATATTTGGCAACATCTTCAATGTCCATAGTGTTATCGACGCCCATTTGACATTTACCCTGGAAAATCGCCCCTTCAACAATGTTGAGTTTTGGCGTTGAAATGTTTCCGGTCAACACGGAACTGGGCATTAAAACGAGCATTTTTTTAGCAACAATATCCCCACGCACTTTTCCTGCGACGATGATATTATCGCCTGTGATATGGGCTTCGACGAAGGCTGCTGCTCCGATTGTCAGTGTCCCACGGCATTCGAGGGTTCCGTTAAAGTTCCCGTTTATTTTAAGATTTATAGGATCCTTAAATGCCAGGGTTCCTTGCATTTGCGCGTTGATATCAATGCTTTTTTCCTTAGGTTCTTCCGGTTCCCTTTGTGCCTTGCGCGAACGTAATGCCATGTTTGCCTCCCTATTTCTTTAATTTATTTTTGAGTGCGCGTTCGACAGAACGGACACCGATAAGCACGAAAAATACGACAACGGTAAAAATAATCGCGGCATCATAATGTCCGGATCCAACGGCCATCCCGATACCGGAAACAATCCATAATGTTGCGGCCGTTGTCAGTCCGACGATTTGGTTTCCGGCACGGATGATGGTGCCGCCACAAAGGAAACCAATTCCGGTAATAATTCCGGCGATCATGCGGGTGGGGTCAATTGTTGTTACATCTTTATATATATCAAAAATATGAAATGAAGTCAACACTAACAGGGCTGATCCAACGCCGACGAGAATGTGTGTCCGCAACCCGGCCCCTTTATGGCGCAGTTCTCGCTCTCCTCCGATTATGCCACTTAGAAGTACAGTTAAACAAATTTTAAAGGTTAAGATTGCAATTTCATTCATGTTGTGTTCCTTTCGTATTGCTTGATGTGGTACGCGAATCCGGCCACCATCGCTGCATTATCTACACAAAGCGATAGTGGTGGAAAAAAAACATTTATATTGTGATCAGCTGCTACATTGGAGAGCCTTTTGCGTAAAGAAGAGTTTGCCGCAACCCCTCCGCCGACAACAATAGTTTTGACCTTTTTTTTCCGGCAAGCCAGAAGGCATTTATTAATAAGTACGGATACTACACTATCTTGAAAAGCATAGGCAATTTTCGCAACATCAAAGATTTCTTTTTGATGATATTTGTTTTTATAATATAAAACAGCTGTTTTAATACCGCTGAAACTAAAATCCAGTGTCCCCTCCAGTGCGGCACAAGTAAAGCGGATATCCGCATTTTTGCCTTTCCTGGCAAGTTTGTCGATTACCGGGCCGCCTGGATAACCAAGGTTAAGGATGCGCGCAACTTTGTCAAAGGCTTCTCCTGCCGCATCGTCTCTGGTTTGCCCTAACAATTGATAGTTTGCGAAATCTTTAAGATAGTATAGACTCGTATGCCCACCGGAAACAATAAGCCCAATAGCCGGTAGCTTTGGCCCTGGTGTTTTGGATGCGGGTGTTTTTTGATCTGATGCGAATGTTAAAAAGTTAGCATGAATGTGTGCTTTTATATGATTGATCTCGATTAGAGGCTTTTTGCTCGCAAAACTTAAGGCGCGCGCGTAGGAAAGCCCCACAAGTAAGGAACCAATGAACCCCGGGGATTGGGTTACAGCAAAGGCATGGATGTCATTGAGTGAAAGGTGAGCTTCTTTAAGCGCGGCCATGACAACGGCATGGATTGTTTCCATTTGTCGACGGGAAGCGATCTCCGGAATGATTCCGCCATATTGCTGGTGTTCTTTTAAGCTGGAGGAAACAATATTTGAGAGAATAACTTTGCCATTTTTCACAACAGCGGCTGCTGTTTCATCACATGACGTTTCAATGCCTAATATGTTCATATTAACCGGTGGTATCAAATTCTTTAAAAATACGAATTCCTTTAATCACACTGATCGCACTCTGGACTTGATTATCCTCTAAAAGGCGTTTTCTGGCTTCGTGTTTTTTCTTTTCGATATCTGCTTTTTGTTTGTTTTCAATTTCTTCGGTTTTAATGTTTTCAAAGACTTCTTCGATTTTCTTTTCCTTTTTTCCGTTTTCGTCAACTTCATCTTCTTCTTCAGGATATATGCGGTCTACATCGACATCAGGGGTGATCCCTTTGCCATGGATAGAACGGCCGGATGGGGTGAAGTATTTGCTTGTTGTTAAACGTAATCCTGATCCATCGGGAAGCGGGATTACAGATTGTACAGATCCTTTTCCGAATGACTGGGTTCCCAGAATAACAGCACGTTTATTATCCTGAAGGGCACCGGCAAGAATTTCACTTCCTGAAGCACTCCCCTCATTGATCATAATAACAATAGGCCAATCAAGAATTTTGTCAGGAGAAGCTTCGGATTTTGTTATCATCGTTTGTGACTCACGCCGTCCTTTTGTTGAAACAATTACTTGACCTTCCGGGAGAAATTCTTCGGTGATAGAAATTGCTATGTTTAGAAGTCCACCGGGATTATTCCGTAGATCAAAGATTAAACTGTTTGCCCCCTCTTTACGCAACTCAGCGAGGACTTTGTGAATCTCGTGGTGTGAATCTTCCCTGAATTCTGTTAAGCGGACATACCCGATATTGTCCGTAAGGATTTGAGGATCTTTCACATCCTGGATTCTAATGATTTCACGTACAATCGAAAAATCATGCAGTTTGAATTCACGTTCGCGCAGGACAGTAACATTAACTTCGGTTCCTGGTTCTCCTCGGAGTTTCTTGACGGCATCACTCAGGGTGATATCCTTTGTTAATTCATCCTCAATTTTAACAATACGGTCTCCTGCTTGCATGCCGACGCGCCATGCCGGAGTATCTTCAATAGGGGTAACAACGGTCAGTAACCCGTCGCGGATAGAAATTTCAATCCCGAGTCCTCCGAATTTTCCCTGTGTCTCGGTTTTGAGATCTTTATAATCATCAGGTGTCAGAAATTGGCTGTGAGGGTCAAGTGCTCCTAACATCCCTTGCAGAGAGCCGTAAATAAGGTCTTGTGGTGTTTTTTCGTCTACATATTCAGACTGGATGGTTGTCAGGGCATAGCTGAATAATTCAATTTGCGAGTAAAGATCCGCGATTGTTTTGTTATCGATTTGTGATACAGCAGCTGTGCTAACTGAGACAAATAGAATACAAGATAAAGTGATTTGTAACCATTTTTTAGGCATTGTGAATCCTCCTTTTAATCATTTCGCCAACTTTTTTCGGGTTGGCCTTCCCTTGGGACTTGCGCATGGCCTGTCCAATAAGAAAGCCCATAGCACTCTGTTTCCCGTCTTTGATTTGGTCAACAACATTTTGGTTTTCAGCCAGAATATCATTAATAATTTTTTCAAGCGCAGAATCATCCGAAACCTGCGCTAATCCTTTTTCCTGGATAATGGTTTCTGCGGCCTTGTTTTCATCGATCATCATCCGCAAGATGTCCTTCCCTGCCAGGTTGCTGACAGTCCCGTCCTCAACTTTTTGGATAAGGCTGGCCAGCTCTTCTGCCGGCAACTGGATGTCTTGAATGGTGGCCTTACGGTCATTTAGTTCTTTAAGAAGCGGGCCGTTAATCCAGTTACAGATTTTCTTAACTTGATCAAATGATTTAGTACACTGCTCAAAGAAGTCAGCAAGATTTGGATCTTGAATAAGAATGCGCGCGTCGTATTCAGATAAGGTATAATTTTTTATGAGATTTTCAAATCTTTCTGCCGGCAATTCAGGTAAAGATTTTCTGATTTCTTCGATTGTGGAGGCATCAACTGTAAAAGGCACAAGGTCTGGTTCAGGGAAATAACGATAATCATGTGCATCTTCTTTTGTGCGCATTAGAACCGTTACCCCCTTATTCTCATCCCACAAACGCGTTTCTTGAATAATCTCCTCACCTGCCAGAAAAAGTTTGCTGTGACGATTTTCTTCAAACTCTAATCCGGCTTTGACTGCCTTAAATGAATTCATATTTTTAAGTTCTGCTTTTGTCCCAAGTTTAGGGTCGCCTTTTTCCCGGACCGAAATATTAGCGTCACAGCGCAGGCTCCCTTTTTCCATATCGCAGTCTGAGACACCCAGGTATTGAAGAATAAGTTTAAGTGTCGTCAAATAATCATAAGCTTCTTGTGGTGAGCGCAGATCCGGTTCTGTAACAATCTCCATAAGCGGTGTTCCGGTACGGTTGTAATCAGCTAAAGTCCCTTTAATTGATGAGTCATGAATAAGTTTTCCCGCGTCTTCTTCCAAATGCGCGCGGTGGATTCTTATCTTTTTCTGGCCATCGGATACAGGGATCATCACAAATCCATCATGCCCGATAGGGAAATCGAATTGCGAGATTTGATAGCCCTTGGGAAGGTCAGGATAGTAATAATTCTTACGGTCAAATTTAATATAAGAGTTAACTTCTGCACTGAGGGCAAGCGCGACTTTGATGGCATACTTCAGCGCCGTTTGATTCAGCACCGGCAAAGAGCCTGGCAGGCCTAAGCACACAGGGCAGGTGCATGTGTTCGGTTCCCGTCCAAAAACATTTTCACATCCGCAAAAGATCTTCGTCTTTGTATTAAATTGCAGGTGGACTTCAAGGCCGATTACGGTTTCTAATTTTTTGTTCATTGATTTTTATCTCGTAGTATAGGAATTTCAAAAGACCCAAACGAAATTCCTACACGTCCATAAAATAGTTGCGAGCAAACAAAAATATCAAGCGAGCTTATTTTACTAAACTACGCTAAACTTTACGCTAAACAACGCGAAAGTAAGATGGTTATATATTGGCGATAGGCGCAAGTTGTTTGTGCCAGTCGGTGTTTTGTTCATAGTTAAAGGCAATGCGAAGCATCATTTCTTCGTCAAACGG
>JAGLHE010000181.1 GCA_023143685.1 Candidatus Omnitrophota bacterium | reverse complement strand
AACCATTAACCATCAACCATTAGCTATTAACTATTAACCATTCACTATTACCTGACGATATGGTATACTTCTTGCATATGCGAATAAAAATGTCCCCTATTCAGGTTCAAAAACAAGTCTTGGCTCCAGCCATGCAACAAGCTATTGAAGTTTTACTGCTTCCTGTTGCAGAACTAAGCACCTCGATAGACCAGGAAATACAAGCCAACCCCTTACTTGAAATTGACGAACAAAGGCAAAACGAAGAGCGCGACCGATCACTTGAGGAGCTTTGGGAACAACTTGATCAAATGAACGCCACCCTTCCGCCTAGCTCATCAAACGATGACATTGAAACAAAACCTATTGATGATATTCCACTCAAAAAAGAAGAATCTCTTGAAGATCACCTATTGCAACAACTCCGAGTTGAAGTATCCGACCCACTGGAAATACAAATTGGCGAAATGATTATTGGAGATATAGACGAAGACGGCTATTTAACTATTTCTTGTGAAGAAATCGCGGATATCCTTAAACTGCGGGACTTAACAGCTGTAGAAAAAATACTAAAAATAATTCAAACCTTCGAACCAATCGGCATCGCATCCCGCGATATCCAGGAATGCCTACTAACCCAAATAAAGAACAAAGACCTGGACAACCACGAAATATTAGCAAAAATCATCAAATACTATTTTAACGCCCTGGGAAAAAAACAATATACAAAAATTGCGAAAGACTTAAATGTCCCTGTGGCAAATATTCAAAAAGCAGCCAAAACCATTGCTCAGCTTGAACCAAGACCAGCGCGAAATTACCGGCCCCTTCAACCTAACACCTACATCCAACCCGACCTCTTTATTACCAAAAATGATCAAGAAGAATATACGATATATATCAACGATAAGGATCTTCCCCCGTTAAGGATCAATCCCTACTACAAACACCTTCTTGAGCAAACAGGGCTCAAGCCGGAAGAAAAAGAATTTCTCAAAGAAAAGTTGCGCAACGGGATACTTTTCATTAAAAGCATTCATCAACGTGGTCAAACCATTAAAGCTGTCACACAATATATCACAGACAGACAACAAGGTTTTTTTGAAAACGGGCATCTGGAGCTAAAACCCCTGGTCCTCAAAGATGTTGCCAAAGCCATTGACCGCAATGAATCCACCATTAGCCGTGCCGTAAGCAATAAATACGTATCAACTCCTCGCGGGATGTTTCCGATAAAATTCTTTTTTTCACAGGCTGTTGGCAAGCCTAACGCTAAAACCGGCAAAATGATTTCAAGCCGTAGCATTAAAGAAGAGATCCGGCAATTCATTATCGACGAAGACAAGGCTTCCCCATACTCCGACCAAAGCATTCAAGATTATCTTGAGAAAAAAAACATGAAAGTAGCGAGGAGAACAATCGCAAAATATCGGCAGGCTTTAAAAATCCTTCCATCTCATCTACGCAAACAGCGCGAGTCTATTTAGAATCGCAACAAGGATATCCGGTTCTGTCACACAGACAGATTTTTCACAAACAGCAGCAACTCTCTTCGACAACTCCTGATCCTGTGTCACAAAAATGGCATAAGTGTCTTGGGTTTTTTCTAATGATGCCGAGATCATAGGTATATCTGCAGAGGTATCGCCACAAATCAAGCTCGCGCCCTCTTCCATCCCAAGTCCGATATCGCTATCCAAAAAAACGACACCATCCCCTTTATCGAAATCTTTCAATTCACTTGCGCTGTCTTGACTTTCAACCGTTAAAATAATTTCAACATCTTTACCCGTATCTTCTATCCTGAAATAAGTACCTCCCGGATCTATTTCCGAAACAATCTCCTGCATTAATTTCAAAAAAGCCATTGATTCATCTTCAGGGATCGTCCTGGAAATATCCTGACGAGCGATTGTCGTCTGCCCAAACTTAAACTGAAGGCCTGAACCGATAAGAGAAAATTTTTCATATTCCGGCTGCTGGACAAGGGCACTCAATCGTTCATTGATTAAATCGAGTTTCGATTGCTTTTGTTTCTCAATCGGGAATTGGCACCTTTCTCCCTGCTTATTAAAATACTCCCGCCCTTTTGACCCGGCATAAACAAAAACATTTTCAGGATTCACGCTAATCTCAACCAACCCGATTTTATCTAACGGGGCCGACGTAAGAATAATCCCGTTCTCAACACAACTACGCGCAAATCGAGTCATAAAAACCGCGTTATAAACCGACTGAACAGATGACGCATACCGTCCGCAATAATTATTAACCGTCCCGTCACGGTCGGTAATAAACGTCTTTAAATCCACCCCTTTTAAAAGGCCGGCCCCCTCACTCACTTGTTCTTTAAAATTATCATGTATACCATCCAGGAAATCAAAAAACTCCTCCTCGGAATGCGTAAGAAAATAAATATCCTTTTTCAACTCCCCGATTTCATACGAAAGGTCGAGATCAATTGTTTTCTCCCCGTCCAAAGACAAAATATAAAATTCATTATTCTTTGGGATCGCTTCAAGGCGTCCAAGAAAAGCAGACAACCCTTCAACCATCTCGCCAAAAACTCCCTCCCCATTCAAATACTTTTCAACGATTTGAACACGCAAGGCCCTGGCCTCATTCATGAGCTGATAAAAGTCAGATAATGTTTTGATTTCTTCCATTATGATTCTCTGATTCTCCAAAAATTAACATCACTATAACCTAACCCGGATTACTCCGGATCATTGCCCCTCTCCCGCAATGGGTTGGCCCTCTTTATCATAAAAATCAGATTTAATCACCCTGCCGTCTTTATAATGCCTTTCTCGTAAAATCATTCCTCCCGGACTATACTCTTTATGCGTATAAGTGTTTCTCCCATCCACAAAATTCCATTCATTCTTAATGTCCCCATTTTCGTAATACTCAACACCCTTCCCGACGGGCTTATCTTTAGAATACTTTATCCTTTTTCTTAATTTACCATTTTGATAAAAATCTTCCGCCAGCCCTTCTCTCCGGTCATCTTTCATTCTTGTCTCAGAAATAACTGTCCCGGTTTTATAATAGCTTCTCATAACCCCCTGTCTTTTTCCGTTCACATATTTCACTTCAGTGCTTAATTCGCCTGTTTTGAAATAAACCTCAAAGGAACCATGTTGTACACCATTTTTATATGTTGTTCTGCTCTGGAGGGCTCCGCTCTCATAATATTTTTCATAAACCCCATGCTTAAGCCTTCCTTCACCATAGCTTATGCTTTGCAAACCAAGAATGATCATTATCAAAAAAACTATTTTTTTCATTTTGCTCTCCTTCGCAGTAAATCCAATTACATTTTCCGGGTTAACGCGCGTAATCATCCTGAACACGTATAATATCATCTTCCCCTAAATATTCACCGCAAGCGACTTCAATAAAAATCAATTTTTCCTCTCCGGAATTACCAATCCGATGGTCTGTCTCAACCGGAATATCTAAAACACTTCCCTTTTCTAATGGAATATCCTTACCATCTAAAACAGCCATGCCTTTTCCCTGAACAACAATCCATTTTTCTGAACGCTTATAATGCCTTTGCAAACTTAACCGCTGGCCGGCATTAACCTCAACACGCTTAACCCACACTCCAGACTCCTGATAAAGCTTAAAATAGCTCCCCCATGGGCGCTGAACGATTGTATCTCCGTCTGACATATTCTTCTCCTTATTGTTGGTTAATAGTGAATAGTTAATTATGAATTGTTAATTGTGACCGGTTAATATTTGTTAAAAGGTCTCAACCATCAGCCATCAGCCATCAGCCATTAGCCATTAACCATCAACCATTAACCATTAACCATTAGCCATCCACCATTCACTATTAACTACTTACTATTTACCATTAATTCACCAAACTATTTGTAATCTTATAACGTTTCATTAATAAGGTAAGCCCTGCCGCCACAACATAAACAACAAGAGGAAAGAAAACATCCCATACAACGGGGTGAAAAGATGGACGAAAAACAAGAAAACCATCACGGATAAGGATATGCAAAACATAAACCCCTAATGTTAAGTTTCCTAATGTGGGGAAAATCGTTCCCTTCCCAAGATTGGGGTAAATTAACGCCAACAAAAAAATCCCTATCCCCAACGGAACAGCCCCGAACAAATGAGCATGCTCCGGCTTAAGATGAAGAAATTTCCACAAAAAAACATTCTCAATCATCAATAACAGAACCCCGCCTACTAAAAACCACAGAGCAGCTTTGAGTGAATAATCATCCTGCTTTGAAAACCACCATCCTGCTGAAAAAAAGAGGGTCCCTATGAAAGGCCCCCAGAATGTTCTAAAAACGAACTCGCCGGTTGACGGCAAAGAATTACAAATTTCACCTCCGACCCCAATACTATAAAGGACAACCGCAACAGGAAGAATCCACTTTTCTTTCCTCCTGGCAATCAAGGCAGTAAGCACCAGCATCGAAAGGATTAAAGCCGGCAAAAACCACAAATGCCCTTCTGTCCCTGTCATAACAAGCCGGACGGGTTTTGAAAAAACCATAACCAAAATTCTTCCTAAATCCAAAACATGCCAGTAAATCGCCCTCAAAAACCCGAATTCAATAACATGCTCCATCCAATACTTCGGAAAAAAAATGTACAAAACTGTCCAGCTGGCAAACAATACAAATAATCTTTTGGAGTATCTCCCTACGACTTTAGATAATAGCTCCCCCTTACGTAAGGATTGTCCGAAGAAATACCCGGAAGCAAGAAAAAAGAAAGGAATAGCAAAACGGATGTTAACCACAGCATATTTCAAAAAAAGAAAAAACTCCCCCCCAAAAGAATCATACGCATAATCAAACATATTGGTATGCTGCGCGACAACTGTAAAGATTGCGATAAACCGTAATGTGTCAATTGTAGAATTACGTTCTTTTTTCATAACGGATTCCTTTCCTTAACAACAGCCTTATCGACGCTCATCCTTTACTGCTACTCTAAACTTTTCATCATACCCAAATATTAAAATAAGCTCGCTTGATAGTTCTGATTGCTCCCATCTATTTTATGGCCGTGTAGGAATTTCG
>JAGLHE010000180.1 GCA_023143685.1 Candidatus Omnitrophota bacterium | reverse complement strand
TAACAGGATTTAATTTATTCGTTTTCAGGCCTTCTGCTAACGAAGAAAAAATCTTAATTCGCTCTTCTAAAGATGCGTTCATAACAGCCATCCCAAGAATCGTCGCATCTTGCACCATCGCCAGTCGTGGATGGATCACCGCCTCTCCACGGCATCCTACAACAACAATGCGTCCATTTTTTGCTATAATATTTAAATCAGCATCCAGGTTAACATTCGCTAACATTTCAACAACAATATCAACACCCTGGCCATTGAGTATTCTGGCCACCTCTTTCATATACCCAGGCTGATTGTGGTTGACAACATGATCAGCTCCTTGCTCTTTAACCAGGGACAAACCACGTTCACTGCCGGCAGATCCGATAATTTTTATATTCGCCATTTTGGCCAATTGAAGCGTGGCGACCCCAACCCCTCCGCTGGCGCCATGGATAAAAATTATTTCTTGATCCACTGCCCTTGCCTTTGTAAAAAGCGCCCGATATGCGGTTGAATAAGGAATCCCTACAGCAGCGCCCTGTTCAAATGAAATGTTCTCGGGGAGGAAAAAAACCTGCGAAGACAGGCACTTTGCTTCTTGGGCATAAGCACCGGATTGACATCCTGAGAAATAAATCCGATCTCCTGCCGCAAACTTTTTAACATTTTCACCCACGGCCTTAATAATCCCAGCCCCATCTATCCCGGGGGTATATGGAAAATTTACAGATACGGGATAATTACCCGACCGGATATACGCATCCACGGGATTAACGCCTGCGGCTTTAACATCAACGACAACTTCACCTGCCTCCGGCACTAACGTCACTACGTCTTCAATCTGAAGAACCTGCGGATCACCAAATTTATAAACCTTAATTGCTTTCATGATTTTTGCTTATCTGATCAATGTTAAGCTTGCTTCGTTCCACCTGTCCCCGTGAATTGTTTTGCGCAGCAAAACAACGGTGGGATAACTCATGAGTTCATTAAAAAACCTCTGAGACAATTAATCCCAGAGGACAATGATTTTGAAATATACTGAATATTACAAGAAATTCGTTTTTTTGTCAACAAAGGAACGTCCCTTTGTATACAACAAAAACGGCCCGAAAAATCACTGCCGAGCCGTTTTTAAAAATAATTATATAACAATAATATTTTGTGCTTGCAGTCCTTTTGGCCCATCAACAATTTCAAATTCAACGTCTTGGCCTTCTTCAAGGGTCTTATATCCTTCAGATTGGATCGCACTAAAATGCGCAAAAACATCTTCGCCTGATTCCGGGCTGATAAACCCGTACCCTTTTTGATTATTAAACCATTTCACCTTACCTTTAACCATTACTTACTCCTCCTTTCATTAACACGCAGTAAATAATGGCGAGAATCTTCCCCGAAGCACTTCCTCAAAAACTTCAAGCCTTTATTTACCTTCTCCAACAAATTGTAGTATGCCTGAGTTTTAAAATCTTGTCAACAATGTTGTTGCTTGTTTTTATCTTGTTTTCATCTGATCGTCAACCCAAAAAACTGATAACAAAAACTCCCGCAATCATCAATGCAATCCCGACGGAACGTTCACGTACACCTTTCTCACGAAACATAAAAAACCCCCAAAGTGCTGTTATAACAACACTTGTACGTTTGATCGCAATCACATATAGAACTAATGCAACACGAATCGCATACATTTGCGCAACAAGCGCAATGGCTCCACTCAAGCCAATAATAACAAGAAAAAACCAATTTTGTTTTATTTGTGTAAAAACATTCTTATTTTTTGCAATCATTAAAATTCCAAGCGTGATCGACAAGGTTGTATTCATTGCCGTAATCCACATAACCGGGGAAGAACTCACAACACCCATTTTATCAATGTTTGCACCAATACTATAAATCACAGAAACCGTCAGAATATACCGAGATCCTCTATTCTCCAAAAGTCGTTTAAAAGGGGCCAATACTCCTCTTTGCGAAGGCTGGAAATTCAAGACATACGAACCTCCCACAACAAAAAAAACCCCAAGCATCCCAAATGGGCGCGGGAACTCCTTTAAAATCAAAGGTGACGTCACAAGCAAAAATAACGGCGTGAAGGACAACATCGGAACAGCAAGCGAAAGATCGGAGCATTTAACCCCCTTAAAATATAAAACATACGCGACAGTTAATATCGCAGTAGAAAAGCCCAACGCTTTCCAAAAAAGAGGTTGAACCACAGGGACACCATCAAAAAAAAGCACGGTATACAAGAAAGGTAATGGAAAAAACGCCCATGCCCAAGCGATCACATAGGCGTCAACTTCATCAGAAATCTTTTTGGCAATAACATCCTTAAAGGAAGTAAAAAAAGCGGTTACCAGGGCGAGAAAAACCCACATGGCAAATCCTTAATTTTGTCCACACAAAACTATTTCCCTTTGTTAATAAAAATTTTCTTCTTCACATCAAATTCAAACCTCCGGTCGCCGTCTCCCCATGCTCTTCTCATGAGAATTCCGGCAACAGCCTGGGCATACAAAAAATTTCCATTACCGTTAAAATGCCCCGTGCTATTAAGAAGGTTCTCTCTCGTGGTATTATTAAAAGCAAACAACTCCGCTAAAACTTTATTTGAATTAATATAAACAGCCCAATCTGAATAACGCCGTAAAAGCAATTGGGTTTCCGCCGGCAAATTGAAAAATTCATCGCCACAAAAAAATATGACTATCATCTTATTTGCCTTTGCTGTTTTCAATAAATTCTGAAGTATCTTAAAATTAATAGCTCGATCACGTTTTTTCTCTAAGTCGTCTTGCTTCTTTGTCGATACCGCTTTTTGAAAAATTCTTTTTAAAGCTATCTGTTTTACAAAAAGGCCAACGTTCGAGACTGAAAAGATTCGCGATGCCCAAACAGATTGATCCATCGAAAGCCCTAATGGTTCATACACAAACTGATCGCGAAAATCCTTTTTAAAAAAATCTGAAGGCGTGACATTTTTGGACTTCAAAATGTCCTCATGTATCCAAAAATACACGCGATATAACGACGAAGTCCCTAATCCATTGTTCACAACCTCATCAGCAGAAAGACCATCTCTTGGTCCTGTACGGACATAATTAAACAGAACAATGTCCGGATGATACCTCAACCCGTCTTTTAAATACCTCAGATAACTCTGCCCCAAACCATATCCGGAAACACCGAAGTTCATCACTTCAAGATTTTCAACCATATTCTCAAGATAATATTCCCATGTCTGAGGAAGGGGCTCTCCGTCACAAAAAACAAAAGAATCACCAAACGCAGCAATCCGCAATATATCTTCACGCGGCATCAAAGAATAATCTTTGCGGGATCGGAGCCCCTGATTACTGCTCGCATAAATTTCATACATCTTGTCTCGTCCTACCGTATACCCAAGCTCATTATCCACTTGATAAAACGCGTTATGGCGCGACTGAGACAGATGCGTCATTGAAACGATCTTGTGCTTAATCAGATAATCCAATCCTTTCTGATTGTCGATCAGAAAAAATACATCCCCTTTATGGATTTGAAAAAGAAAAAACCCGTAAACAACTATCTCTATAACAAATAAATTAAGAAAAACAACGGAGAGATGTCGAAAAAAACGCCAACTATCTTTTTGTTTAGAAAGCAACCACGGGATGATGGCTAACACCAAAAGTATAGCAATACTCGACATTGAAAGATATCCTTTTCTTGCTGTGGTCCCAGCGATCTAAAGATGCTGACTTAACAAGCTAAACAAATCCGCCTTTGTTTCACACGATAAAATTTTATGGCGATTTTTTTCAACAACAAGAAACTTACTAATCTCAGCCATGGTCTGCAGATATGGCTGAGGATTAACCTTGGGGATCAAAGTTAAAACAAAAATCCTGGATGGTTTTTTATCAAATGAATTAAAATCAACTCCTTGCTGACTGATCCCGACTGCAATAACTAAATCAATAACAGCTTTTGTCTTTGCGTGTGGAAGCGCAATCCCGTCCTGCATGCCGGTTGACATCATCGCTTCCCTATCCTTCAAATCATGAACAATATCGTCTATCTTCGCTGCTTTGACTTGTCCCGACTGCACAAGAAGATCCACTAATTCAACCAGAACCGCTTCTTTGGTTTGCCCCTTAACAGCTATCTCAACCGCCAAAGGGGACAAAACTGTTTCCCTCTTCTCTCCTTGAGGATGAGCAATACCTGACTCATCCTCAACAGTAAAAATACGTTTGCCGATGTTGGATTTATCTGCGATTGACTGAAGACGCTTCATAAAATATTCCACCTCGGCAATAACTTCATAAAACAAAGTATGGATAAATGCGGCATCTTGAGCCAAACAGTCAAAAGTCAAACATTGCGATGTATGCCGCAACGTGATCACTGATTGATCTTTTCGAATGTTATAAAAACGCTGCAAAAGGTTCATCCGATGCACAAAAAACCCTTCTTCTTCAAAAGCATCTATTACCTTTGCTAAAAGCAATTCTGCTGTCTCCGGATTCGGCATGTCATACTTAATCGTTCTTAACCATTTTTTAACCGGAGGCTCCTTTCGCAACACCGGTTTTTCAGATTCAAGCATTTTATCTAAAACCGGCGACATCACCAACGTCGTAATAAACGTCATAATCATCGCAACACTAAAAACCACATCGTTGATAATCCCTAACGAAAGCCCTATCCCCGCCATAATCAAGGCCACTTCGCCTCGGGGAACCATCCCAACACCCACGCGCAAAGCTCCACGCAAATTAAAATTTAAAAACATCGCCGGGATACTGCATCCAACCAGCTTCCCGAGAACCGCAAAGACAACATACAAAAGACCGACCATCACAATGTTCCACGATGCCATTTTTTCTAAATTGATTAACATCCCCATTACGCAAAAGAAAACAGGCACTAAAAATTTCCGCAATATTTCCAATTTCTCTTGAATGATAAAGGAAAGATCTGTCTTTGAAAGTGAAAGTCCCATAATGTAGGCTCCGATAATCATCGCCAACCCCGCTTTCTCAAAGATTCCAGCTAAAAGCAAGGCCAAAGCTAAACTCAAAACCGCAATGGTCCCTTTATTGTTAATCTTTTTTAAATTGGCCGTAATCCTGCATGCAAATTTTAATCCCAAAAAAGTAAAGCCGAGCCAAATCCCAATCGCCTTTAATGCAATAAAAGACACCTCTTTAAAACCAACATCACCACTTTTAGCCACCCCCAGGATTACCGCCAAAATAATAATTCCAAGGACATCATCAATAACAGCAGCAGAAAGAATGGTCACCCCTTCAGGCGAATGCATTTTACGCTTTTCAGAAAGAATCCTTGCTGTTATCCCAACCGAAGTCGCTGTTGAAATAACCCCCAGAAAAAGAGGCACAGTATGAAAGAACCCATAATGCTCATTAAAAATTATATCAGACATAAGAACCCCAAGAATGTCACCCGCGACAAAACTAACGACAACCCCTGAAATCCCTACAACAGAACCAGCCACTGAAAACTGAAGAAATGTTTCCAAATCGGTTTCAAGCCCTGTTAAAAAAAGCAAAATAATCGATGCAATGGTTGCTAAACTATAAAGTTCCACAGAAACGGGAAAACCGCCTCCCTGCAACGGGAATATACCATGTGCAAACTCCGGCAAAGAAAAACCGCCCAAGCAATAGGGGCCAATGATCACCCCGGCGATAATCTCGCCTAAGACCGACGGAAAACCAAATTTTTCAAAACAAAGTCCCCCGACCCATGCCGCAAAAATGATAAGACTCAGCTGAAAGACCAGGGTCGTAATACGTTCGACCAACGCACCTTCTGCTCCCTCACCAACCGAGGCAAAAACATTGCCGGCGACAAGGACAGCCACCCCTGCAATAACAGCAATTCTTCCCCACCTCATTTGCAAATATTTCAGAATCAACTCCATTCCTCACCTGAGCACTATTTATTTCATTGTGTCATCAACCGCACGTTCAATTCATCGCGCAATGCATCTGCCGACTCAAAACTGGAACGAGCCCAATGTTGCCGACTATCAAAAAAATTAAAATAACCGCAACACCAACGCCAGCAAAACGCCAATATGCATTAAAAAACAACTTCCTCAAAAAGTTTTCCTTCAACATAAAATTCGATACGATCAATGTGAAACAAGGCTTGATAATGATGATTCAGGGGAGATTGGTAATTATATTCCTCATAGTCCTGAAAGAGAAGACTGACCTGCCGCAAATGAACAATTTCAGATTTCAACTCCGCGACACGCGAAGCATCTTCATCTTTCTTTGCCAATTTAAAAAGATAGGCCAAAACAATAATTTTTTCTTCCGCGTCAGGGAACTCTGTCATAAAATCCTGAAATTTCTGGCCGGCTTTTGTGTAATCCGGAAAAAAGAAATAATATTCCCCTAACGCAAAGATCGCCTCTTTTCGATACTGAGATTTCGGATAATCTCTCAGCAACGCCCGATAACGCATAAAAACAAAATCTTTTTGCCCACTCTTTGCCGCTTTTTGCGCTTCCAGGTGGACGTTCCGATCCTGCCCTGCGTGACTAAAAGTGACAAAAAACAACACAGAGATAATAATCCAACATTTTCTTATAATCATTATGTATCTCCCTGATCTTATATAAAGAAATAAAAAAAACCTAAATCTTTACTACGACTTAAGAATACAGTTGTTTTCGACGTTGCTTGACATTCTCATCTGACAAATATTCATCAAATGTTGTCCCAACCCGGTCGATGTACCCCTTAGGCGTAATCTCAATAATACGGTTCGCAACCGTTTGCATCAACTGATGATCATGCGAAGAAAAAAGGATGGTTCCTCGAAACTTTTCAAGCCCCTGATTTAAGGCTGTGATGGATTCGAGGTCTAAGTGATTAGTCGGTTCATCCAAAATCAAAACATTCGGCTGAGAAAGCATCATGCGCGACAACATACATCGAACCTTCTCTCCCCCAGACAAAACATTAACAGGCTTTAAAGATTCCTCACCGGAAAAAAGCATCCGCCCTAAAAATCCCCGGACAAAATTCTCATCTGTATTGTCAGTATACTGACGAAGCCAATCCACGACGCTGTAGTCCCCTTTAAAATACGCTGTATTGTCTTTAGGATAATACGCCTGACTTGTCGAGACCCCCCACTTAAAACTCCCATTATCCGCTGAAACCTCACCCGCCAGAACCTGGAACAACGTCGTCTTAGTTAAATCGTTTGGCCCGACAAAAGCAATCTTATCCCCTCGCTCAACCGTAATCGTTAGATGGTCAAACATCTTCTCCCCGTCAACCGACTTAGACAAGCTATCGATATGCAAGAGCTCGTTGCCGGCTTCACGCTCCTGCTCAAAATTAATATAAGGATATTTTCTCGACGAGGGTTTAATATCTTCAAACGTTAGTTTTTCCAAAACTTTCTTACGGCTGGTGGCCTGTCGTGATTTCGACGCGTTCGCGCTAAAACGGGCGATAAATTCCTTCAGCTCGTTACGTTTCTCTTCAATCTTTTTATTAGCTTCACTTCGCTGACGCAAAGCAAGCTGGCTTGACTCTGACCAAAAACTAAAATTTCCGGCATAAAGCTGAATCTTACCGAAATCAATATCCGCGATGTGGGTACAAACCTTATCAATAAAATGCCGATCATGCGAAACCACAATTGCCGTATTCTCAAAATCACACAAAAACTCCTCCAACCACATACAGGTCTCAATATCCAAATGATTTGTAGGCTCATCAAGCAGCAGGATATCCGGATTGCCGAACAAGGCCTGCGCCAACAACACGCGCACTTTCTGTCCTGCCTCAAGCTGTTTCATCGGCATTTCATAAAATTCCTCTGCGATCCCCAGCTCACTTAATAGTTTTGCTGCATCAGATTCCGCGTTCCATCCTTCTAAATCTGCAAATTCTCCTTCAAGCTCAGCCGAGTGGATACCATCTTCATCTGAAAAATCAGCTTTGGCATAAAGCGCATCCTTTTCAACCATAATATCATACAACCGTTTGTGTCCCATGATAACGGTCATCAACGCTGTAAATTCATCAAAAGCAAAATGATCTTGTTTTAAAACCGAAATCCGTTTATTAGGCGGGATACTCACCGTCCCGGTCGTGGAATCAATTTCCCCGGAGAGTATTTTTAAAAAAGTGGATTTTCCCGAACCGTTTGCACCGATCAATCCATAACAATTGCCCGGAGAGAAAACAATATTCACATTTGAAAAAAGTTTACGCTGGCCATATTGCAACGAGATACCATTTACAGAAATCATATTTTAACATCCTTAAAATAAACGCGCATCTATTTTATGCCCGTGTAGAAATTTCGCATGTAGTCTTTGAAATTTCTATACTATAAATTACAAAAATTACTATTAATATGTGCTCGTGGAGGCATAAGCTTACACAAGCTTACCTTTTTTGTAAAGGAAAAAAATCATTTCACAAAAGCTAATAATTAAAAAGATCATTCATTGCGTATTTCATGCCTGTTGCTTCATTCACCGCGCCAAGAATCTTGACTTTCACATGAGGCGTAAGCCTTCGCCCCTTCACTGCACGCGCTACCATCTTATGCGTAATCTGCTCTCGTGAAGCCGCGACAACATCATGCGCTTTCAAATGATGCTCCGCCATAATCTTCGCAACCGGCTGTCCGCCAAGATTTCTTTCAATATCACCGTTCACCTCAACTCCTGTTCTATAAAATAAATTCGCTTGATATTTTTGTTTGCTCACAACTATTTTATGGCCGTGCAGGAATTTCGTATGGGGTCTTTGAAATTCCGATACTATGAAATCATCACGCAGCATCAAGAATGACTTTAAGCTAAATTCACATCTTATTGAAGGCTGCCGGTCAATTTTCGCAAGCTGAATTCAACATATCCAGACAACACTTCCTGAACCTTTTCAGGCGGAGGCACAACAAAATAATGAGAAATAATCGCATGTGCCGCTTCGTGCCCAAGCATACCTAATGTTAGGTCGGCAAAGGACACATAAATTGTTTTCTTTTCATGAAGATAAAATGAACGCTCGTGAAAATCTTTTTCAAAAAAATTCCTGAAAACTTTATTTAAAGATGCTTGATCGGGATAAAATTTAATATTCCCGCGAAAACTATAAATATGTATCCCTAAAATATCAGAAATTTCCAGGTAAAGCGCGTCCATTGTTTTAGCAAGAATGTTCTCAGGACCCTGGCCACCTTCCTCTAAAAAACTGTCAACTTGCAAAAAATGATTAAAGTTCAGTTTAAAAAGTAACTCACGGATATCGAGGTCCTTATATCCATAAATTGAGAAGTATTGACTTTCGCCAATAAGCTGTAAGTCACCTTCCTGCGCACAAGAAGGTGATACAGTTAACACAACAGAAACGATAAAAAATGTAAAAAATATTTTTTTCATTAAACTTTTAAATAAACCCGCTTGATATTTTTGGCAGTATTAGGAAAATATAAAATAGACGATTATATGTTCCTACACGTCAGATAAAGAAGATGTGAGCTTCCAAAATCAAAAGGCGAACTTTCTTATTGCTCCCATCTATTTTATGCCCGTATAGGAATTCCGTATGGGGTCTCTGAAATTCCTATACTATAAAACAGTTAAGTGCGTCTTGCATTTCTTTCATTAACCGCTTAAGCTCCGCCTTCTCTTCAGAAGAAACAGAAAAATCCCGCCCTTCCAGATAATTTCCGACCGCCTGACAGGAATCCCTCAAGAGCGTATGTTTATCCCGAAGATTTCCGACGACAAAGTCCAATGTCTTTGCCAACGACTGTAGTTGATCTTTTTCACGGATGTTAAAATTTCTGACCAAATCCCCATCCTGCATCTTTTCGATTTCGCGTTGCAGACGAAAGATCGGTCCGGAAATTTTATGCGAAACAAATAAGGTCAGGATGATCACCGCAAAAGCGGAAAAAGCTGATACCAACAAAATCGTCAATGTCAAACTCGGCAAAATAAAATCAGCTGTTTCTTTTACAACAACCTGTGTGTTCTCAATGGCCACCGTCGTAGAATTCCGCGTTATAAACAACACCGATGCCCCGATCAAAGTTGAAACGCCCATAATCACAAGACAAAATTTAAAAATAAATTGGGCCTGGAATCCCGGTTCAATAAGATACTGTTTTCTCTGTTTCTGATCCATACTGGCTCTCCCTTCTATTTGCGAACCCCTAGACGTTTATAATCAATATCGATATCTGCTTCTTTCTTAAGGTCTGCTGCCCATGCTCCCATGGCTTGATTCTGTTTTTCTTGTAAAAGCGTCCACTTAATTTGTTCTCGCACCTCAGACAAATCTTTGCCTGTAAATTGTGCATCTTTATGCTGCTGGTAATATGCCGCGATCGCTGCGTCAGGAATGTTGGTATATTTGACAAATTCATGGCTCTTTTTAAGCAAGACCAATTTTAAAAGGGCCTTCTCCCAAAAAAGTTGAATATCATTCAAAAATTGCGGATCTTTGTCTAAACCCAGTCGCTCTGCCTCTTTTAAAATTAATTTCCTGGACACATAGTTATCCAAAAAGGCCTTGCGCCCTTTTTCACCCATGGCTGCAAACCGGGATCTTTGAAAGGCCTGTTCAAATTGACTTGCCGTAATTTTGACATCATCAATCGTGATTACTGTATCCTGTTCAATCCCTTTCGAGCATCCGACAAAAATGACAGCCATTAAAAAGAAACAAAATATTCTTTTCATATAACCCTCCAATCTTCACACAACCTATATTATAAAAATAATTAACGTAAAATTATTATACCTGCATTTCAAAACAACTCAAAACAAAAGAGGAAGACTTTTTGTCTTCCTCTCTATTCCCAGCCAGCTGCTCTCTACATTATCTATTCTCTATCAACTGTCCTCTGCCTTCTATAGCCCAAAATAAGGTGCTGCTTCTTTCTTCATCCGGATATTATCCTCGATAAATTCATACGCTTCCTCATCCAGCACAATTTCATCAAACGCGGAAGAATCTGTTGGCGTCAACGGATGATAAGCATACAGGCCTAAACTTGTCGCCGGCTCAAAACTTAAAAATTGGCTTGGGGACAAGATCTCATAATAGACTCTAAGTTCCTGTTCAATTTCCTCCCAAAATGCCGACGGCCCCACAAAAACAAACGGACCTAAGTGCGCGGCATTTGATACAACTGTCTGCTCTGCTACTTCACCAAATGCTGAAACATGAAACCACCAATTCCCCGAGGATAATTCATCCGAAGTTGTGGCAAAAGACCATTCCCCGGTGCTTGGACTAAAAGCCGTTTCATATGAATCAACAATTAAATCCGGATCAGAATTATCCACATTATCAAACATAAACGAAAATTCGTATGGATGCCCTAAATCCATTCCCCATCCCTCTGTGGGGCACCCAACACTCCCGTTAGGAGCAGACAAACGAATGTTGTGAGCGATTACATCATAATCATCCGGAGGTACGCCGAAATCACCATCAGAAATTGATCCATTTTGTGCGGTAACTGAAACATTGCCATTTTGGGCATCAACCAACGAAAGGACTGCACTTGACCCAGCAGTCATGTTAACATTACCATCATTTGATAATATTTCTGATCCCGGAGACATAACATACCAGCCCCCTGCTGTTCCTGTAAAACCAAAACCCGGCTCATTCTCCGGCAAACCCCAAACAACATCAATTGTCGGGTCAAGCGAAAGCGCTCCGACCTCATGAGAAGGGCTTGAAAGATTTGAGGGAGGATTGATCCCATTAAAAGCATTATGGATCGTCACATCCCCTAAATCCGCATGAAAAATATGTTCTTCGGATGAGAACACCACAGGACCAAAACTATGTACCGGAGCATTAACATGAAGGCTATTAACTTCTCCTTCGACTTCAATATTAACTTCTCCGGCAAACGCATTATTTGTAACCCCGTTGAATCCTGTCACCCCTGTGTTCAACCCTGAAACTCCACTCAAATCCGCAATCACTAATATTTCATGATTATTCAAACGCAAATGCCCACTGGTCCGGTTAACCGCAGAAAGATTTTCTGCATATATCTCAAGCCCTGTATTAGACCCGGTTCCACTCACTCCCGTGTTTGAAGAGAGCATCAAATTCTCTGCAAAAACATCACCGGATTGTTGAGAAATAGATCCATTCTCTGCAGTTAAAAAGATATTTGGAGCTGACAACATGGCATCCGGTGCTTCAACAGTTGTAAAACTTTCTGTAAAATTAATAAGCGCGTCATTAAAATCTTGATCTCCGAGAGTATACATATCCTCCCAGGCATACTCTATTCCGTCGATTTCAAGATGCTCTAACCCTTGAGGATTCAAAAGTGGATCCTGAAAATACGTGACTAACCCCATATCATCAATAAACGTTGTATCAAATGTCGCGTAAAGGCCCAAAGGCTGTCCCGGCAAGGCCTTGAGCCCTTCGCCTGCCAAAGGTGAACCGGCATCCTTACCGATATCTTCTCCTCGAGAAAGCATAACACGCACCACTCCATCCCCGTAGTAATAACCGAATTCTCTAAACTCATAACTTCGGTCACCTCCGAGATATTCCCATGCAAAATCTAATACCACGGTATCGTTAATCGGCTTACCTAAAATAATGTTTTCCTGCGCTTGCGCGTCAATCGCGCCACTTGCTAAAATCTCACCATTCAATTCAATATTCTGATTTGACTTCAAAAGCACAAAGCCGTCCATTTCTTCAAGGGAACCAGCTTCAATGACACCATCATTATTAACCGCACTTGTAAACACACTATCTATTACATCCGCACTTAAAACAACTTGTCCGCCATTAGCAACGATCTCCCCGACATTGTTGACTGCAGCATATTCGCTTTCATCGTTACGGTCCGTCCCCTGCGCCACATCCACCGCCACACTGATCAAACCAGCCGGGTCCAAATCTAACGTCATTTGTTCACCAGCCGCTAAAATAACTTTACCTAAATTAGCTTCAATGAATCCGGCATTCTTCACACTTATTCCTAAAAGCGCGACATACCCTCCGGGTTGATTAAGACAAATATTTCCATAATTCACCACCGCGCCCCCCGGGCCTGAAAATGTGAAATCATTGCTCCCTGAAATAAAATTAGCAATGCTCATATCCAGGTTCAATGTCGAAGCCAAAAGGCCTGCGGTATCCACAACAGAATTAACACCGAATACAATCCCGTTGGGGTTGATTAAAAACACCTTCCCATCTGCTGACAATGTTCCCAGGATACGTGATGGATCATCACCAATAACCCGGTTAAGCGCAATACTTGAAGCATCTGGTTGATTAAATTGCACCGTTTCCGGCTGTCCGATTGAAAAACTTTGCCAATCCGTGGCAAGCCGGCCACTATTTTGAGTGACCGTTAACGTATCGCCTGAATAATTAAATGGATCAGCACTCCCCCCGACAACAGTTCCTCCTTGAGGCAAAGCATAAACGCCCTGCGGATAAAAACCCAGCAAAAACACAATGATGCCTGCAATTAACTTTCTCGCTTGTCTAAACATAACCGTACCTCCTTACCCATAGTTAAATCTTCCAATGAAATTCAACCCATACATGCGCGTGATCGCCATCCGACGGTGTATTGCCTCCTAATGGATACCCAACTTCAACACGACATTCCAAACCATCACTAGCTGTTAACCGTAAACCAAACCCTGCACTTCGCAATGTTTTAGACTCATCTTCTCCTGCTTGTACATTATTAAACGTTACCCGCCCAATGTCCCCAAAAAAGACAAAACGAAGGGCATCATAAAGCCTGTCTTTTCGAAACGGGACTTTCAAATCTTTTGATAAACCATAAAATGGAAGAGATAATTCTATCGCTGAATAAAATCCTTCATCTCCTGAATGTTCCCCTGCCGGATAACCCCGGACACTTGTTGCCCCTCCAATCTGAAATTGTTCCGAAGCAGCTAAAGTATCACCGCTGACCTGAAATGAATTTTTCAATAAAAGAGACGTTGAAAATGGTGTTGGATGAAGACGGAACAGGTTAAAAACCCCTTTCGCAAATTCTCCTCCGGCACCGGTGCGAGAAGCATCCGGGTCAGTTGAAGACATCCCTCCCATAAAATCAGGCACCCCATTATCCAATTCAGCGGTAAAAATTGTGCGGCCCCATCTATCGTCCACGTCCATTTCAAACCCGGCTTTTAACACTCTTAACTCATCTTGAGATAATTGAACTCCGGACAATTCATTTGTAATATCTTTTACGTCAAATCCAAAATTTAATCGTACTTCAAGATTATCTTTTTCAACAATGGCATAATTTGTAAATATTCCATAAATTTCTGCTTCACCCCGTGAATCCAGGTCTTCAAATTCCTGGCCCAATTTTAATTCACTAAAAAGCAGATGGCCGCCCACTTCCCAACGTGATGTGACGGGATAAACATATCGCAACTGCTGCGATACCAAATGCGCAGAATCAGAGCTCTGCACCTTAATGTAAATCTTGTCATCACGGCCAAAAAGATTATTGTGTTCTAATGTAAGCGCGTATCGATTTTCTTCAATATATCTCGACCCATAATTATCATAAGAAAAACCAACATGAAACGGCAGGCGATCCTCTACATCAACAATAAGATCCGTTGTACCCGGCTCCTTACCTGGCACCAGGATCGCTTTCGCCATTCGATCAGGATGCTCATTTACATAAACGAGTGATTTTTGCAACGCTGAATAATCAAAATACCCACCCGGCTCAACGCCAAGTTTCTTTTTTATTAATGATGAAGAAAAATAGCGGTTCCCTTTAATTTCCAGTTCCCCTAATTTTCCTTCAACAACACGAATGATCAAAAGGCCGTCACGGATAGTTTGCGGAGGCATGTACGCACGAGAAGTCACATAACCTTTTTTGCGGTATTCATCAGTAAGAAGGTCTGTGACTTTTTGCATATTCTTAAAAGAAAGATCGTTGCCTTCAAAAGGTGCAACAATTTTGCGAATCTCAGGCTCTGAAAGCAAAATAGCACCTTCAACAACAATCTTTGAAATAAAAACCTTGGGCCCCTTATCCGGAATAAGGACATCACCTAACGACTCCTCTCCAGATAAAGGTTTTTCTTTATGTATTCGGATTTTTAATACTTTTTGTGTTTCGATTTCTTTTTCCTGGCGAGTCAAACCACCTGCGGTTTGTGCGGCAGGCGGTTGCTGTGAAATTGCCGGAGTGCTAAAACAAAGGATACCTAAACACACAAACACACCAAAAACACCTTTAAACTTTTCCATTATCCCCCCCCCTTTTTTCGTAACGCGACCTATCTTCCCGATATCCAAAATGCAGCAAAAAACACTTAATACGATATATTCCGTAGATAATATATATAATATAAAGAAAAAAAACTGTCAATCTTTATAATTTACGAGCTGCAAGTCCTTTATTACCAACAACTTTCACTCTGCATAAATTCCTGCCTATTTTATATTAATTTTTGGCATAAAAAAAAGGTCGTCAAATAAAAGACAACCTCTCTTCCCAACAATTCAATATTTTAACCCAAATTTTATTCTCCTACCTCTTCAATAATCCATCAACAACATCCATAAACCTCAATTTATCAATATATCCATCATACTGCGCATGTGCCAACTCAGCATAAAAAGCATCTTTTTCATATGCAGTCAGAAAATAAACCTTCACATCAGGAAACTTATCTTTAATCGAACCGGAGGCATGAATTCCGGCAGTTCTATAATCCATTTTAATATCCAAAAAAGCAACGTCCGGGTGCAAAGCGCATGCTTGATCAATAGCCTCTTCACTATTATGCGCAACCGCAATAACCTGATGCCCCAGATCCTCAACAACAGTCTTAAACATATCAGCTATCATGCAATCATCATCAGCTATTAAGACTCTTTTCATTACCCCCTCCTGATTAATCATCAGAGAAATCATTAACGTATTCATATTTTATTCCTAAAATTACAAATACGCAATTACTAATCCGGCACGGGAAAAGACATTCAACATAGCTTTTTTGCCATCGAATGTTTAACAATTATTTAAAATAAGCTCGCTTGATATTTTTGTTTGCTCGCAACTATTTTATGGCCGT
>JAGLHE010000018.1 GCA_023143685.1 Candidatus Omnitrophota bacterium | reverse complement strand
AAGTATCAAGCGAGTTTATTTTATTAAACCAAGAGGAGGTTGTCGTGATTAATATTGGTGTTGTTGGGTGCGGGCATTGGGGCCCGAACCATATTCGTGTTTTTAATCAACTGGCTAATTCTCAGGTTAAAATTTGCGCTGATCTTGATGAGAATCGATTGAGTGCTATTAAAGCGTTATTCCCGAAAATGCAGGTCACCAAAGATTATCAGGATATTCTTAAAGATTCTGATATTGATGCTGTTTGTATTTCAACACCTACGAATACACACTTTAAGTTTGCGAAAGAGTCTTTGGAGAGCGGGAAGCATGTCTTATGTGAAAAGCCATTGACTTTAAAGCCGGAAGAAAGCCTTGAGCTTAAGGATCTTGCACAAAAGCAGAAAAAAGTTTTAATGGTAGGGCATGTTTTTGTTTTTAATAAAGGGATTTTGCAGCTTAAAGAATATATCCAGTCTGGAGAGTTAGGGCGAATCCAATATGCTCATTCTGAACGAACCAATTTAGGCCCGTTTCGTTATGATGTTAATGCTTTGTGGGATCTGGCTCCGCATGATATTTCGATTTTTAATTTTTTGTTTGGTGATTGTCCTGTTAACGTTTCTGCTCGAGGACAAAAGTGCCTGGGAACAGCTCAGGAAGATTTGGCCTTTGCCTCTTTAGAGTACCCGAATGATGTTTTGGTAAATGTTCATGTCAGTTGGCTTGATCCAAAGAAAATTCGGCAGATTACAATTGTCGGAGATAAAAAAATGGTGGTGTGGGACGACCTGGACAATGTCGGGCCGATTAAACTTTATGATAAACATGTTGAGAGGACGTCTACCTTCTACGAGACTTATGGAGAATTTCAGCTTTTGTCTCGAGAGGGAAGTATTACCATCCCGAATGTTGGTTTTAATGAACCGCTCAAAGTTCAGGCACAATATTTTCTTGAAAATATTGAAAAGGGCGAATTTGTTGAACGCGCAGATGCCCAAAAAGGTTATGATGTTGTAAAGGTTCTGTGCGCGATTCAGGAATCAACAGAAGCCAACGGACAACCGGTTAATATTTAACCATTCAACCCCGTACAATATATGAAAGAAAGTTTTCAACATCCCACAGCTTTGGTTTCTCCTGACGCGATCGTCGGAGAAAATATCCGCGTATGGGCTTTTACAAATATTCAGGCAGGGGCAGTTATTGGAAGGGATTGTAATATTTGTGACGGGTGTTTTGTCGAAAATGGCGCGATGATCGGGAATCAAGTGACAATCAAAAACAATGTTTCGGTCTTTGAGGGGGTTACATTAGAGGATGATGTTTTTTGTGGCGCGAATGTCGCGTTTATCAATGACCGGTATCCTCGAAGCACAAAAAAAGATTGGACCCTTGAAAAAACGCATGTCAAAAAGGGGGCTACGATCGGCAGTAATGCGACACTCCTTTGCGGTATTACAGTCGGGGAATCTGCTTTTATCGGAGCCGGGAGTGTTGTGACAAAGGATGTTGGGGATTTTTGTCTGGTGGCTGGGAATCCTGCAGAGTTTAAAGGGTATGTATGTCAATGCGGCAAAAAATTGTCTGAAGATTTGCAGTGCGAAACATGCCAGAAACAATTTGTATTAATCGATCAACGATTGCAGCTCAAGGTTTAAATGGTTCTTGCTATTCCTGTTTTCTGCCTACTGTTTTCTGTCAACTATTAACAAATTAACATATGAATAAAGTCCTTGTTTGTCCTGTCGCGTACAACGAAAATGTAAAATTAAAAAATGCCATTGAGCGATTTTTGAAATGTTCGGTGCGGGAACAGGTTGATTATTTGGTTGTTGATGACGCTTCTGACGACGGTACAACAGAGATGATCCAGGGGTTTGCCGACCAGGGAGTTCAAGCTATAAAACATCCTCACCGCATGGGCGTAGGATCAGCCATTCGCACGGCGATCAAGCATGCCATAGAGCAGGGGTATGAGGTTATTGTTATTATGGCGGGTAATGATAAAGATAATCCTCAGGAAAT
>JAGLHE010000179.1 GCA_023143685.1 Candidatus Omnitrophota bacterium | reverse complement strand
TCTTTGAAATTCCTATACTACAAGTACACATCAAAACGATTCTTTTTCGTTTTTATTGCAGTATCCGGTGGCTGGCCAGCCAAATACCCTGCGAAGGCAGGACGCTTAACAACAACTCGTTTCCGTGCAGCATTCAGGGCAACCTGCAATAAAGCATCCGCATCAGGATCAACACCAACTAAGGATTTTAAAACCCGCATCTCTTTCTTAACCAACGCGACTTTCTTTTTTTCCGGGAACATGGGATCCAGATAAACCACATCCGGTTCAAAAGGCAAACCTCGAAGGCCGTCACAACTATCCTGGCACGAAAACGACAGTCTTTCTGAAACCCATCGACCGACCTCAGGGTCCAGCTTAGCGCGGTTCAAACCATCCTCCAATAACGCTGCGATAACCGATGAACGCTCTATCATATGAACTCGACATCCCAACGATGCAAGCACAAAGGCATCACGCCCAAGCCCGGCAGTCGCATCAACAACTGATGGGGCAGCCCCTCGCTTCAAGTCAACTGCCCGCGCAATCGCCTGACGCCTGCCACCGCCGTATTTCCGTCGATAAGCACTTAACCCAGAGACAAAATCAACATAAAGCGCGCCGAGTTTGGGCTCATCACGTTTGCGCAGCTGCAACCGCTGATCTTTCATTTCTAAGAAAAAAATATTGTTGTCCATAAGAAAGTTCGCTTGTTAATTTTGAACGCGCACATCTTCTTTAGCTGACGTGTAGGAAAGTATTGTTATCTGTTTTATACTTTCCTATTTTGATTCACTTTTGTCCTGTTTATCCCGGGCGCTCTCGAAAAGTTTTCCGAGATTTCCTTCAAAGTCATCAATCTCATGCGTCTTGACAGGACAAATTAATGGAGGCTTAAGCCTTGAATAATACGGGGGTTCCGGCGAGAATCTGTCACTAAAAGAAAAATACCCCAGCCCCACCAGAAAACATAAAACAACAGGAATAGCAGCCGAGGAAACAATCCTGGCCCGCACACTAAGCTGGGTCGCATAGGTTTTGTGTCCATACAATAAAAACGCAAAGGCAACACTACATAGCGTCAATAAAGAGATGGTCTCGAGGCGCGCGTCAGCAAATACAAAACCTAAATATCCACAAATATTGACAATTGGAACTATCGCAAAAATAAATAAACATGCCATAGTAAGATGTACGCGAAATCTTGATCTATGCCGAATCATACGGCCTATTAACGCCCAAATCCCTGCCCAAATTGCAACGACCAACAACCCGAGAAATTCGGCAAACAATATTGCACCCAACATCTGATCCTTAAGCACATTATTTAATACCGCGTCGATAAAATAAAGCAAAAAACACCCCACCAATGCGTACCACGTTGTCACCTTTCGGTTAACCGAAAAACCGGTTGACTTTAATCGATCCATTGCTTTCGCAGGGGCGACCGGGTGGTCAAAGCAAAACACGCGAATCACAGTATGGCCTAAAGCGATATCACAACCTGAATCAATCTCTGTTGCCCCTGACAACCTTACCTTCCCTCGCTGACCGCGCATTTCTGAGACAACAAAACTTCCATTACGACTATCAAGGTCCTCCACAACAAGCTGTCCCCCCTCCAAAATACGCACACACAAATGCTCCGGAGAAACATAGGAGTCCTGCAAAATAATATCATTGGTATAGCTGCGGCCTATCTGCACACAACCCTTATCAAACACACGAAGATCGCGTTTAATCCCATGCAATGAAATAATTTCTATAGTTATTTTTGCCATTCGATCTCTCTAAAAAATTTGCTTATAAATTTTGTGCCTTGCGACTCTGTAAATCCCAGCATCGCGCCATTAATAACAAACCCGTCTGACAACATATCCGTGCTGGTAATCTGAAAATTAATATCAAAAAGCCCTTCAAATGCTGTGTACGACCGGGCACAAGTTTCCACTTTACACCGATGTCCGTCAATATCCACGAACTCTTGTTTGCAGACAAAGTTTGAAACATCCCGTTCCTGCGCGTTGCGGAATATAAACTCCCTGTTTGCCGCATAATCCTCATAAATATTATAAAACCGGACCGGATCTTTCCACCGGCTTACATACCACTCATATTGGAAATAAATCATTCCAGTATATAGCGTCGGAGAGATAAACAACGAATCTTCTGTTGAACATGTTAAGTACTCATCCTTGACCCAAAACTTACGATTCTCTCCTGATTTGCCCCAACACTTAAATTCCTTTGATATCTCACTCGGGACTTTCGCTATCCCAACAAGGTCTCTCTCCCACGACACTTCCTTCAATATCTTTTTCAAAAAATCTTCTTGTGCCCGGACTAAACGTTTGCGGATCACCGAATGCCAACGAGGCCCGACGGATTCCCCGTTATTCGCCTGAACCTCCTTGTGCAGTTTTACCAAATATTCAACCGGGACAAAAAAACTAATTTCATTACCAGCCGAAGAAACATTAACACCAAAGACACTCCCGTCGTCCAGAACCGCGGGACCACCGCTCATACCGGGGTTCAAGGACCCCGAAAACAAAATCTTGCGATACATCGCATGTTCTAACAACCCATTAAAAAGCCCCTCAACGATAATCATCCCTAAATCATAAGGATTGCCAAATGAAAAAATCCTGGCTCCTTTTTCAAGGTCAGAGTTACCCAGAATTAAATGTTTACTCGAACTCTGACTTGCACGTAAAATTGCCAGGTCATGCACAGGATCGATGTTAAGAATCTCAAGTGTTCCTCGTTTTCCATCAAACGCCACATATTCAACATAAAATAATGACGGATAATTAACCGCATCCGACACAACATGATAATTCGAAGCGATCAAGCCATTATCTGCAAAAAAGAACCCTGAGCCAAGAGATGATTTTTCTCCAGAGCCGCGGCTAATAACGCGTACCTGGACAATGGCAGGGTGATGTTCCTGATAGATTTGCCTGGCTTCCGAGGTTAACGGATTGGCTTGTGCGGCAGAGGGAACAACCAAAAGCCTTACAAGAAAACTTAAAAAAACTAACCCGGACACAAAATTAATTTTAAACTGATTTTGAATCATGTTATCATTCTACTCCTTAATCCTGCGCAACAAAGTCAAAAATTTAAAAAATGTAAAACAGTACGCCGCTCATCGATCCCATCACATAATATCATCCGAGAGAAGATTGACTCCGCAACCTATTCCTGATATTATCTGACGATATGAAACTTTCCGTCATAATCCCTGTATATAATGAAGCCCGGACAATCGACACCATTATAAAAAAAGTGCAATCTTCGCCCCTTCCCAACGAGGTGACCAAAGAGATCATTATTGTTAACGATGGGTCCACCGACAACACCCCGCAAATATTAGAAAAACACACTCCCTCGTCAGGGATAAAAGTCCTTCACCAGGATCAAAGCCATGGCAAGACTGCTGCTGTCTGTATAGGGATCAAACATGCCGCGGGGGACATCATCATTATCCAGGATGCCGACCTGGAGTATAATCCAGAAGATTATTCGAACCTTATCACCCCTATCATTAAGCAAGCAGCTTCTGTCGTATATGGTTCCCGGTTCAAGGGGACGATCAAAAAAATGACATGGATAAACAGGTTTGCGAATATTCTGTCGAACATCACGTTCAACCTGCTTTTTTCAACAAATATTAGCGATATAAATACCTGTTACAAGGTATTTAAACAGGACATCTTAAAAAGCATCACTATCGAGACAAGAAATTTTGGATTCGATACTGAAGTGACAACAAAACTCATCAAAAACGGCCATAAAATCCATGAAGTCCCGATAAATTATGTTGCCCGATCCAAAAAAGAAGGAAAAAAAATCAACTGGGGCCAGGCCCTGGAAATATATTGGATAATTTTCAAATACAGGTTTAAATCAACAACTTAAAATATGTTTGCATTTCTACCCCTTATATCTTTTCTTTCTTTATTTCTTCTTTTCAACAAACACCACCGGACACACGGCAGGGTTCCTTGTTGGCGAACTTCTTTTTTATCCTCCACGCTTACATGGGGCCTTCTCATCGTCATCAGCACTGAACTGCTAAGCATTTTTAAACTTATTAATTTCGGCTGCATTTTAACATTTTGGCTTTTAGTTATTTCTTGCACCGGCACTGCAAACGTTTCTCTTCATAAAAGAATAAAAACACCGATAATTTTCAAGCTCCCAAATTTTTCTTTTTTCGAAACTTTCCTACTCGGCGCCATTCTATTTATCCTGGCTATTACAGCCTTGACAGCTTTCATTGCCCCGCCGAACACCTGGGATTCAATGACCTATCACATGAGCCGCGTTGTTCACTGGATTCAGAATCACAGCGTCGCCCATTACCCAACACATATCGAAAGGCAGCTCACCTTCACGCCCTGGGCAGAATTTGCCATTACGCATTTCCAAATCTTAAGCTTCAGCGATCGGTTCGCTAATCTTATCCAATGGTTCTCTATGCTTGGCAGCATTATCGGCGTATCAATGATTGCCAAAATTTTAGGATCTGATCGTCGCGGACAAATTTTAGCAGCTATTTTGGCAGCAACGATTCCCATGGGCATACTGCAGGCATCAAGCACACAAAATGATTACGTGGTTACTTTTTGGTTGACTTGCTTTGTTTATTACAGCCTTCTTTTAAAAGCCCAGCTGAACTGGGAAAACACGATAGCTGTTGCCGCGAGTTTAGGGCTTAGTATTTTAACGAAAGGAACAGCCTATATCTTTTCTCTCCCATTCTTGCTGTGGCTCACCTTTAGCGGAATCAAAAGACATCGAACCAAATTCTGCGCTCATTTAGCAACAATCATACTGGCAGCTGTCCTTATAAATTCCGGCTACTATCTGCGCAATTTTGGGTTATACAACAACACCTTTGCGCCGCTCAAAAGCACTGTTGTTGGTCAGTCCGGGGGCTTTAACACCAACGCGTTTATTTCAAAAATTATTTGCAACATTGGACTTCATCTAGAGACACCGTTTAAGGCCGTAAATGCCCTGATCGAAAAAGGCATTTATAACGCGCACGCCTGGCTAAACATAGATGCCTCTGTTCCCCATATCCATCTCGGGGAACACGCCTTCTCTCTTACACAACACGCCTTTCATGAAGATCATTCAGGCAATTTTATACATCTTCTTCTCATTGTGGTCACAGGCATTCTCTTTCTTGTTTCTTATACACAACATAAAAAAAATAAATGGGGCCGCTACCTCTTATCTATAACGTTGGGATTCTTGCTTTTTAATCTTTTTTTGCAATGGACACCATTTAATAGCCGATACCATCTTCCTTTGTTTATACTAGCTACTCCTTTTATCGGATTTAAGATGGCACAAATCAGAAATCACAAAATCACAACATTTCTAACTGTAATTTTGATCTTATCGTCGATTCCGTGGCTGTTTTATAACCAATCCAGGCCGATATTAAGTAAAAAAAACATACTCAACACCAGCAGAACAGATCAATACTTTGCTAATAACCCGGGGATGGCGCATTCCTATAAAAATGTGATTAAAAATATTGGATCTACCGAATGCACACAAATTGGATTATTAATTAACTGCGATTCCTGGGAATACCCTTTTTGGCCGTTGTTTCAAAATTACGCCAAAAAATCTTACCGCATCGAACATGTTAATGTTGACAATGTATCCGCATCCATCCCCTATTTTAACGAGGACTTTAAACCCTGCGCGATAATCACGAAAAATACTGAATCAAAACTAAAGATCATTGTAAATAAGATGCCGTATATAAAAAGATGGAGGTTTTCTTTCTTTAACGTATTTTTAGAAGATACGACAGGGGAATTGGCAAAGGGATCAATCGCTTTTCATTTCAACAGAGTCATCGAGTATTCACTTAAGGCAGATAATATCCTTGACCTTGGCACAAGAGACGGACGCAAGCTCAAACGGAAAGAATTTCAGGCCATGATCGCTTTACGCCAAATAGCATTAAAAGAAGCACAGTCACTGGATATTGATGAATTGAACCAAATATATACGGGCTTGGGGAATCATTTTAAAAATGATCTCATGAAAGGATCAGAACTGCTTATAATCGGATTTAATACGCCTGACCCCACAAAATACCGGCAAGGCAACTTATTGCTCGAACAATGGGCTATCTGGCTAAAGAAAAATTCCGCTGCCATGCAAAAAGCCTGGCCGAAATGACAGACTTTTAAAATCTACAAAAAATTCCTACTATTAAGTTCTTCTATATTTAAAAATCATGTCCCTCAACTTCTCTGTATCAACCGGTTTGGCAAGGAAGCCGTTCATGCCGGTGGCGACATATCTTTCCCGGTCTTTTGCCAGTACAGCTGCGGTTAAAGCGATAATCGGTATATCCTTGCTGATTTCATTGCGGATTATTTGTGTAGCTTCCAGCCCTCCCATTACCGGCATTTGTATGTCCATTAAAACCAAATCATATTTATCACGATCAGCCTTAAGTTTGTCTATAGCTTCTTGTCCGTTATTGACATAATCGCCATCACACCCCAGATCATCAAAATATTTTTTTATCAATATCAGATTCGACATGATATCTTCGACAACTAATACCGTAGTCCCTTTACAACTCAATTCTTCAGCCATATGACGGGTTACAATTGTTTTTTCTTCACGTTTATCGCCTAATATGGTGCTGATAACTTTAGCAAGTTCTTCTGCTATAAGCGGCTGAGGTAAATACCCGTCAAATCCTTTATCTTCTGCGATATCTGCCTCTCCAATTTCTGAATATGCTGTTACTGCTATCATCTTAATCCCCTTTAATTTTTCATTCGCCCGAATCTTTTCGACAAGTTCATAACCATCCATACAAAGTCCGCAAAGAACCAATTCGGGCATATCACCTTCACTTTCAATCTTATCAAGTCTATCTAACACAGAATGCGCCGAATCATCAACAGAAACAATTTCCATACCTATTGACTCACAGCATTGGGTAGAAATCTTTCTGGCTATCTCATTATCATCGACAATAATTATTTTCAGGCCTTTCAGGTCGCCCTCTTTTAATGGAAAGACTTCTTTTCCAGAAACATCCTCCCCTTTTTCCAAATTAACTGTAAAGATAAATTCACTCCCTTTTCCTTCTTCTGATTCCACCCAAATTTCACCACCCATTAATGCTACTAGAAAATTACAGATACTTAAACCCAGTCCGGCACCGCCATATTCCCTGGTTGTTGAAGTGTCAGATTGTGTGAATGGTTCAAAGATTGCGTCTACTTTATCTTTAGAAATACCTATTCCTGTATCCTTAACACAAAACTGCAGCTTAAAAGAATTATTCACAGGCCCTATAGGCTTTACTAACGAAACTAGAATGCCGACGGCACCTTGATGAGTAAATTTTAAAGCATTGCCCAGCAAGTTAATTAAAATCTGCCTTAATCTTGTTGGATCTCCTTTAAGAGATACCGGCACATCGCTATCAATATCGACATAAGTATAAATTTTTTCATAATCAAATGATTTCATTGTAATCATTTTAACAACATCATTAAGTAGATAAGAAAGGTCAAAATCGATTACTTCCAGTTCAATTTTATTCGCTTCAGCTCTTGATATATCTAAAATATCATCAATGACAGTTAAAAGAGCTTCACCGCCTGACAATATGAATTTCAAATATTCTTCTTGTTTCTGGTTTAATCCGGTTTTCTTTAGAAGCTTGCTAAATCCAAGAACGGAATTCATTGGTGTTCTAATCTCATGGCTCATGTTCGCAAGAAATGCAGATTTGGTTTTGACCGCGATATTGGCCTGATCTGCCAACAATTCCGCTCTCATTGCCACATCTTTAAGTTCTGCCTGTAGCGCTTCCGCCTTTTTACGCGCATTATTCGCATCATCCATCATGCTCATAGCTACCTGTTCACTTCTTTTAGCTTTTTCAAGGGCTTTTGCAAGAAGATCTTCCGCCTTCTTGCGATCGGTGATGTCTACAAATGTCTCGAGCAGAACGTCTTCATTGTTAAAAGTGATTTTCTTGACTGTCTTAATAATAGGCATTTCCTTCCCGTCAATTCGCCGCAATATCCTCTCAGAATTTTCCACTTCCTGATTTTTATCCAAAACAGGGCATTCATCCTGCTGAACTGGACAAAGATATTCACTGCACTTTTTTCCCAAGATAACATCGGCATTCTCAACGCCGGCCATCTTTACAACATTATCATTGGCCCATCTGATCTTCCTGTCCTTACCAATAACTACAACCCCAAATTGTGCCTTTTCCAAAACAACTTTGATGTTATTATGTGCTTTTTGAAGTTCATCTTCCGCCTTCTTGCGCTCAGTGATGTCCCGATCAACCCCTCTGTAGCCCAACAGTTCTCCATTTTTCCCGATAACAGGCAACATATTTGTTTCAAGTATGACCTCGGTACCATCTTTTTTTATGTTTCGATTGATTAAATGCCTATATGCTGCTTTTTTTGCAAACAACTCAAAGGCGGCTTTTTTTAATTCATCTCTATCATCAGGATGAAAAAAAGAATAAAAATATTTATTAATCATTTCCTCACTTTTATAGCCCAAAACTTCTTTTACAGCAGCGCTTGAATACGTATATCTTCCCTGAGCATCTACTTCCCATATCCAGTCCCCTGAACTACCAATTATATCTTGAAAACGTTTTTGTTCATTTTCTAACACTTCCCTGGAAATTGTTGTTTTCTGTAAATCTTCAGCCATCCTGTTAAAGGCTTCAGAAATCATGCCAATTTCATCATTGCTTTTAATCGACACCCGCTTATCCATCCGGCCTTTCCTGAAAGAATCCAGCTGTGATGCAACAATCCTTAAAGGAGATATTATCATTTTACGAATAATTACCGAAAAAATGATGATCAGCAGGATGTCGATAATAACAATTCTTACAATAAAAGATACTTTGACATACCCAATATTTTTCCAGATATCATAGCTTCCAAAACCAACCAATAAAAGCGTAACAACAGCCACAAGAATGAAATTCAGCTTATACTGTATGCTGTGTTTATTTATTTTTTGACGTTTCTTTTGGGATGCTAACTCGCTCATCAACTTACCTTAATTTAATATAGTTCGCCTTCTTCTTTCATTTTCTTATTTCTTCGCTGTTAATTTGGTCGGACATGAAATCCGGGAATATCTCATAACCCTTCCGTATACCTGTCGGGCTTCCCTGATTCCCGGCACAATTCATTTATCTCTTTCTTTATTTCTATCACCCTGAATTCTCTTTCAATCATTACGCTATTCAAGTGGTCCATATCTTCTATTTTTTTCTTTAACTCTTGCTCGGATTTTTTTAATTCCTGTTCTCTACCCAGCAACTCCCGGTTCGATGCCTGTAATTGCTGTTCGTTATCTTTTAACTGTTTATTCAAGTTATTCATAGAAAGAATAACTTCCTGTAGCTCATTCTCTCTTGCCAATAACTGCTGATTCACGCTTTTTAACTGCTGTTCGTCGGCCTTAAGCTGTTGATTCGCAACTATGATATTATTATTCACCTGTTGCAATTCTGCCTGATGCCCACGAATACCACGATCAGTTCTGCTGAGCAAGACATAGAGGAAGGCGAACAGTAAGGCGAGAAGAGCCATCGCGGTTGCAACAATCACAATGACAATACGCTTGAACGCTGCGTCAATTTCAGAAATATCATTCATAATTATCACGTCTCCCACTTCTTTGCCGGAGACATCCGTTAATGGGATAAGTACAATACGCCGCAATCTGCCTTCGAATGACACTTCACCGGTCACTTTATAGTGAATATGCTGCGCTCCCCCCTTAAGGAATTGGTTGAATTTAGGCGGAAACCGGGACAATGAACTATGAATAATCACCACGTCAAGAAATCGGTTCCAGTCAGCATCCCGCCCAAGCATT
>JAGLHE010000178.1 GCA_023143685.1 Candidatus Omnitrophota bacterium | reverse complement strand
AAGATAAAATCTTAATATTTTAGGAGTATCAAAAACGCGCAGCTCAACTGGAGCTTCAAAACTAATAGACTTCTGATTACCCTTGTAAAGCTTCTCAAAATTTCTTGTAAGCTCGCATTCACCTTGGTTAAGATATCGCTTGCACCCGATAAATTCGCAAAGGTTGAGTCCCACCACGTTGCCTTTCTCAATACCAAACACTTCATAAAACCTTCTATTGACAGCGCTTATTTCAAGCCTTCTATTCAGAACAACAATAGCAGACGGGATCGTTGATATTATCTTTTCTTTAAATTCTTTTGCCTTCGCGATTTCTTTTGTGCGTTCTTCCACTAATTCTTCAAGATGTCTGAGATATTGCCCCAGTTCTTTTTCCGTTTCCTTACGCTTAGTGATATCTATCCCAAAACCGACTAAATGAGGCCTCCCGTTGAACTCTCTGCGTATTCCAGCAAAGTAATAAGGAACTCGCTTGCCCTGTTTTGTTACCAATTCCGCTTCCGCCTCCGCAGCACCTTCAATGAATACTTTCTTCATTCTATCTGCTATAAGTGTTTTATCAGAACCATCAAAAAAATCAGTTCCATACATTTTGCTAAGTTCATTCGCTGAATACCCTGAGACAATCCCCCATTGTTTGTTCCATTGAATAAACCGTTCTTCATCGAACACACAGAAAAGGCCTGGAAGGCTGTCAATATATTCTTCGTTTAGTAATTTCTCATTTCGCAACACCTCTTCCGCCTTCTTACGCCCGGTAATATCCTTCACAACAGCGTACATAAAAAGTTTCCCATCGAGTTTTACAGTATTAAGAGAAACATCAACCCAAAAAAACTTTTTGCCATTTAAACGATGGTGAAGCCACTCAAAACGTTGAGGGTGGCCTTCAATAGCTGCTCCAGCCAGATTGCGGATCTTTTCTTTTGATAATTGGCCGTCCGGCTGCTTCAAAGGCGAGAAGTCGGAAAGGCTTTTCCCTATAATTTGATCGCGATTTGTGCATCCAAACAATTTAAGTGTACGGCCATTACAATCAAAGAACTGCGCCCCGTTCTTTTCAGAAACATCCAAAATAAAAAGCGCGTCACTCGCAGATTCAAACAGGCTCTTATACTTTTTCTCGCTTTGTTGCAGTTTTTCTTCCGACCACTTGCAATCGGTGATGTCCCTGCAGATTTCCAGCACTTCTACGGGCACGCCCTCTTCATCTCTCATAACTACATTAGCAGTACAATGGAAATATATTACATTTCCATGTTTATCAACCACTTGTGTGTCATGTTTATGAACCTGGCCATCAGAAAATGCCTTAAGCGCAATACATGGATAAGATTCGCAAGGCTCTTTTCTTCCATGGTAAACCTGGTAACATTTTTTACCAATAATATCATCCCCAAAAACATTTTTAGCAACATCATTAGCCCAAAGAATATTTAAATCCTTATCCAGCATCCTCATGTGGTCACTAATGGACAGCAACATAGCATTGTAGTTATTCTCGCGCTCCGCCGGCTGCTTGCGCTCAGGGGCATCCCTTCCCGCAGATTCATCAACAAGGGTATGGGTATTGGAAAAAACTTCCGGTAATTCCGCAGTTTGAGTTGTGCTCATATCACACGAAATGTCTTCACCCGGATCAATAAACATATTAGCTTCCGAAAAAAAGGCTGTTACTTTTTCTCTTTTGCTTTTTTTACTCAAACCAGACTGCAAAAAATCGTGGGCATAACTTAAGGCGAGAGAAAACATCTGCTCATTTTTTTCAAAATCTTTTTGTGCCTCATAAGTTTGGCAGGCAAAATCCAGAACTCTAACCAGAGATTCCTGTTTGTCTTTTTGGGCTGTTTCTTTTATTTGTTGGATATTCCTGATGAAAGAACTGACTTCTTCCGAAACGGAGAAATCAAGCTTGATAAGGTCGGAACAGCTAGTTTCAATCGCAGAGACAATTCGTTTTGTTGATGGCCGCATCTTTTCTCACAAGATTGTACTGATTGTTAAAAAATTACTTCTGAATTTTTTAGCAAAAATTCGCCGGTAATTTCTTTAATCCATCTACAGACACTTCTTTCAGAGAAAAACTCAGCCGACCAGGCTGTCTCCTTTTATGTTCTTACTTATTGAACCGGAACAACTTAAAACATACAACCTAATATACTCTTCCAAATTTTAAAAACAAGAAAAGAATCATTTCTTGAATCCGCTAAAAATCTAATAGTAACCTCTGTTCAGGCTTCAGGGATTATACAGACGGATGTACAATTATTTATTTACTTCTCATCTTATTAACTTTTTAATTTCTTTAAGCAAAGATTCACTGTCTACCGGCTTAGCTTGATATTTGTCAACTCCTACCTTTTTCGCCTTTTGTCTGTTTGCCTTAGATAAATATCCGGTTAATAAGATTATTTTTGTTTGTTTTCCGGATTCAGATTCTCTAATCGCCTTGCAAACATCAAAACCATCGAGGCCGGGCATAACAAGGTCAAGGATTACCAATTTATGATTTTTATCCTGGAATATTTTTCCGGCTCTAAAGCCATTGTAAGCAACATCGACTTTATATCCTTCTAATTCAAGAAATTGTTTTAAGCCGGA
>JAGLHE010000177.1 GCA_023143685.1 Candidatus Omnitrophota bacterium | reverse complement strand
TGGTATATTGTATTCTTTCAAGAAATCCATCAAATCCTTTTCTTTTATTCTTCGGTGGCCTCCTTTCGTCCTGTATTCTTTCAGAGAACCGTCCTTCATCCAATTAACCACTGTGTTAATCGTTACATCGCACATTTTTGCAATATCATTTGTGGAATAAGTTTTTTTCCTCACATGCAATCCTCCCGGCAATTAATAAATCATTAAACTTATATGAAACCGTGGCACCATTATTTTTATATTATTTTGAATCTTTATAATATTACTACATTTTACGTCTGTCAACTTTTTGATTATTCTGCATAATTTCCAGAAATCCATTAAAACTTTCAGTCCTTTCTTATTTCACGAAGAAGAACAAAGATAAACGCTGATAGACCGAACCAATCCCTAACATTGAATTCCGAACGCGCGTTCGGAATTCAATCCGTTGCTCACCTGAACGCCAACCTGACCTTATAAAAAAAGCAGCCCCCGTCCAGAGCCGCCCGATTCCCGCCTTATTCAGAAAGTACGTACCCTGGTACGTACTTCTTAAAAACGGGGACAGAGCCCTAATTTAAGGGCGCAGTCCCCGTTTTTAAGGGGGCGGACAGCGTGAGGTGTCCCCCGCGCAGTTACGAAGCGAAGCGGAGTTGTTTGAGCACGGGATACCTTGCACTGTTCGCCCCCTAATAACTCACCGGTTAAATTCCGAATTTCCCTAAACACGCTTCACTCTCTTCGTACTTTCAAGAAAAACTGCCGGGACATTATATTCTGCTCCTGAATCCAACGGTGGGCAATACCTGGAATAACACGAAGGTCAACACCTACCCCCTGCTCTTCACACGCTGCCGCAAAAATTCTTGCGAATTGCAGCCGTGAAATTCCTGACCCTGCTTTTGTGTCATTTTCGCCGACTGTGATAAGAAATTTCGTGGAGATAAATTCTTCGGGGTGACCATATCCGCCGGCTGCGTGGGCCGCAACCGCCTTAACCATATCAGGCCTCATCAAAGCAAACCGGTGAGAAAATTGCGCACCTGCTGAAACACCAAACAGGTACAAATCATTTTTATCAATAGGGGCTATCTTCTCTAATATATCCAGAACATCCAGCAACGCCTGGCCTGACCAAGCTTGCGCGAACTGATAACTGCTCTTTCTGGGCCAATCTTCTTTAACAAACGTAAAGCCTAATCCCAGTACCACAATTTTATTTTTATCCGCAAACTGTATCCACGGCTTATCACTACATTCATCCGGGCCTGAAGGCAAGCCCCCGACACACACCATTACCGGCAAAACATCAGCTTCATTATGCAACGGCACATATGCCTGATATGTTACAACCTGCGGAACCCCGTTAAAATCAACAACAACGTTCCCGCTCTGCTGAGCACTGCAGTTCAGACAAAAAATAAGATTCAAAAAAAAGATCAAGCTCAAAACAACCGTGATTCTTCTCATTTCGTTTGTGCCCACCACTCTGCCGCGCCATCTTTCGCTTGGTCGTATTCCCGTTGATTTTCAAAAATTTTCTTCTTAAGTAACCGCGCCTCATTCGACAATGCCTTAAAGTTCGCGATCTTTTCAGAAATCTTTTCCTTCAGGGCCTCTTCAGACGCGTAAGCATCTTTAATCTTCTGACGCAACTGTTCTTGCCCGTGCGCCAGGCGCTGATACTGAGCCTGATGGTGGCCGTACCACGTCTGGCCATCCCAATATTTTTCCTGCAGCGCGACTGCCTTTTGTTCCGACTTTTTAATCTCCTGCTTACAGCTCGCAACCACATCAACAAATATACCTTCCCGGGCCTGTAATTTCTTTATCGCGGCTTTATCCCTCTTTGCCCTGGATTCTAGAGACTGATATTTTCTTTTCTGCCCGGCAATTTCAACCTTTAATTCTTTTGCCTGTTGCTGCCTTTCAAAATAATCTTGATATAACCCCGTATACTGCTGCATTTGCTGATGATACAAAGTATCCGCCTGCACAACAGCACTGCCACCTAACCACAAAAAACACATAAACACCCATACCCGGCAAAACAACATCCTTTTCTCCTATGATTTCTCATTACATCGAAAAAACATTCTTCACAGCCTTCAACAGATAGCTGAAATCCGAGGTCTTCACACAATAATCATCAGCCCCTGCATCCCTTGCCTTTCCGGCATCAACCTCATCGATCACCCCGGTTAAAACAATAATCTTCACATCTTCCTTCCCGATTTTCCGAATATTCCGGCACACTTCAAACCCGTTCATCCCTGGCAATTTCGTATCAATGACCACAAGGGCAACGCGGTTTTCTTCAAACATCTTAAGCCCATCCTCTCCACAAAAAGCTGTTACGACATCATCAAACCCGACATCGTTTAACGCCAAAGACATTAACTCTTGATGCATCTCACTGTCATCAATAATCAAGACTTTTTTCTTCATCCTGTTTTCCTTTCTTAAAAACCATTCATTTATTCATTCTGACAAACATTTTTAATAGACATCATCAGTGATGAAAAGTCCGAGGTCTTCACGCAACAATCATCAACCCCTGCCTCTTTTGCCTTTCCGGCATCCACAGCGTCAATAACACCTGTCATAATAATGGCCTTAACTTTTGCCCCAAAAATGTCTTTAATTTGCTTACAGGTTTCAAACCCGTCCATTCCAGGCATCAGGATATCAATGATCACGATATCCGGCCGTTCTTCCTGACACTTCCGAATACCATCCTCGCCCGAGATTGCAGAGATAACATCCTTAAAGCCTAACTCAACCAACATCTGCTCAATTAAATCCAGGTCTCCCTGATTATCATCAATAACAAGTATTTTTTTATCCACTTTTGTTCCTCCGTTTTTTTTCATTTAGATCATTTAGGCAAATGAACAGTCTCAAGCCAATAATCCCCAATTCCCCTAACAACTTCCATGAATTCTTTCAATTCAAGCGGCTTTTTAATAAATGAATTAACACCCAAATCATACGCGCGCGAAATATCTTCATCGGTTGGAGACATTGTTAAAATCGCGACAGGGATCTTTCGCAATTCAGGATTTCCCTTGATTTCTTTTAACGCTTCCAGGCCATCTTTATCAGGCATATTTAAATCCAACAAAACAAGTGTCGGCTGAGGAGCAACATCCGGATCCGTATAATCCCCACGGTTCAATAAAAAATCCATCAGCCCTTCCCCATCCCTAACCCGATATATCTTACTAGCCAACTGATACTCATTCAACACCTTTTCCGCCAACAAGGCATCATCGTCATCATACCCCGCTAAAAGAACAATAAACAGCTTCTTTTCTTTTTTCATAACAACCTCATATTTGCGTGCTACGGCTGTGCGTGCCCATTATCTTTTGTATTCAGGCCTTCAATATTGTGGTTACAGGGAGATGGAATCTAAAGCCATTGTGACAATTTTACGGATCAATTGATTGTAAGAAATCCCCACCTTCTGTGCTGACTGGGCCACTTCATCGATACGGGCAATACAGGGATTCGCGTTCGGCTCAATAATATACACTCTTCCTTCCGGAGTGACACGGATATCAAAACGGATATAACTGTGCATATCTAACGCGCGGTACGCCCGCTTGCATACGTCTTCAATACGCTCAGCTACACCATCCGCAAGTTTACCGGCAAAAACACTCTTGATCCCCCAACGATCCCGATAATTATCATCCCACTTGGCTTTATAGGTGGCTATCCTCGGTTCATCTTCAGACAACTCTCCGAACTTCATTTCCCGAAAAGGCAAAACTTTCAGGTGCTTATTTCCCACAACTGTCACATACAACTCCCGCCCTTCAATATACTCTTCAGCAATCGCGTCCATTTTCATATTTTCATGGATAAACTTAATCCTGTCAATAAAAGCCTCATCACTATCCACAACCGATGCCTGAGAAATTCCCCGCGAAGCCTCTTCGCAAAGGGGTTTGATAATAGCAGGAAGCTTGACAGTTTTCGGACGCCAAATTTTATGGCCCCGATAAAACGCGTGAAACCGTGCCACACGAATACGGTGAAACCGCAATATCTTTTTACTTAAAGCCTTGTTATTGCAAATAAACAACGCGTCTGCCCTGGCCCCTGTATGCGGGATCCCGATCATTTCCAAGAGCGCCCCGATGTTTTTATCAAAATGCGTTTTGCCGTCAAAGACCTCTACCATATTAAAGATCACATCAGGTTTAAACTCTTTCACCTCCTCAAATAACGGAGCAAGGTCATTACATAAACCAAGAAGACTGACTTCGTATCCATTAGCCGACAATGCCTGACGCACATCATTTTCCGTGTACATATTATCCTCGTCGGCAAACTCTTCTTTATAATCATACCCGCGCGGTTTAGCGTAAGGGCTGTTGAACAACAGCAGGACTTTTAATCTTTTCTTCACAAAAAATCTCCTT
>JAGLHE010000176.1 GCA_023143685.1 Candidatus Omnitrophota bacterium | reverse complement strand
TTAAAAACATCCCCGACCACATATTTGCGCTCCCCTGTCCATTTTGCGATATCTTTAAGAATTACAGCCCTGTACTTACGCAAGATATCAGTCGCTAACATAGTATCCTTTAACTCTTCAGTTCTTTCAACAAAAATTTCCTTCAAGTTTCCGTCATAAAAAGCCGGAAAATCTTCCGCCCGAAGTTTTTGCTTTCGCTTATAAAAATTCTTTAATGTTATTTTCAATTTCCCGGCATTCCAAAACTGCACTCCCTTTTCCACCGCGGGCGCCTTCTCCTTCAGAGACTTGATCAGATGATCAACATACCTCAATTTCTTTAACGCCTTCCACCCCTGATACTCCTTTTCCCAATCAAGGCCAGGGGTGAGCCAGACCGCAAAAGTCTCAACAAAATCTTCATCAGGATGAAGCTGGGCATAAAAACCTTCCAAATGCCGGACAAAATTTTTACTGTACGGACGGAATCGGTATGTATCCGCATATTCTTTGGAAGGTGGCCCAAAAAGTTCTTTCCACTTTTTCTTCCGCTGCAGCTTATACGCGTAACTGATCGCGTGTCCGGTTTCGTGGCGCAACAATTTCATACACAAATCACGCGTTTCACCTTCAGCTTCAAGCATCATCTTTTTTTCTAACTTTGTTAACGCCGGATGGGCTAAATAAAAAGGGATACCGATAACCGGTTCATTCTGGGGAGTAAGCCATTCATCAGACAAATAACAAACAGGCTTAAAATTAATACCCTTGGACTCAAGCTCTTTATAGAGTTGATTAATACAATCTTCCAGCCACGTGCCCGCGATTGATATCGGCAGGTCGCAAATCCGTTGCTTAAGGAGGTCTTCCTCGGAAATATTATTTAAGTCGATATTTTTTGGAGCCATTTTGTCTTTTCGCGTAGTTTAGCGTGGTTTCGCGATCTTCATTCCACTTCTTCCTCAATCTTTTTCATTAACGTTTTCGCCTCTTCGACCAAATCTGCCGGCGCAAGTTTCAAGACCTCCATATCTCTTTCAAAAGACCTGAGGGCGTTCAGACATTTGCGCATCGCGACAAGGTTCCGCATCTCCCGTTCCTCATCGGGATCAACTTGCTTACGCTCTCTGATCATCGTTGTCAAATCTTTACGCAAGGCTGTCGCGTCCTTACCCTTGTCAAAGACAGACTTGCGTAAAGAACGATAATCATCTTTATGCAATTCATGGTTTCGCTTAGCAAGGCGCAGGACATTAATGGCGTCGCACGGAGGGACTTGAGCGGCATCCCTGTCCTCAGCAAATTCTTTCGCCAAATACGCAGGCTCCTCCTGCTCAAGAAAAAAATAATTTTTCAAAAGTTTCATCGCGGTCGGCTTCTTTATGCCAAGCTCACGCTCGGTGTAATATTCAAATTTTTCATACCCCCAGGCATAAAACAATTTGTCGTTCCACACCACATATAACGCCTGCCCCAAACCGGTCCAGGACACCTTGAAATTCTTGGCATGCAGCATCAGCTCCTCGCGGATAAGATCCGCGGTAACTCCCGATTGTTGTCTATTCTGTTGTTCCGTACTCATTATGCTCATCAAAAACTCCTTTACTGCTGGATACGTTTCTCACGACTTAAAAAACTTTAAATAAGCGCTGGAATCTTTAAAATTCCCGCATATTAAGCATTATGCCTGTTTATATCTTAACGACTTTAACCTCGCGCGCCAGACGCGCGACTTTGATCCTTGTGAAATATCCCGGTTGCATGTTAAGAGAATTAGCCGTCCCTGTGGCCACACCAAACTGAACCGATTTCTTGAAACTATACCCCTTTATCCGGGCATAAACAAATCCACCAACCAGGGCATCGCCGCACCCGACGGTATTAACTGTTTTCTTGACAGGGGGTGACGCCAGGAAGGAACCCCCTCCGTCCGAGGCGATAACACCTTTCTTCCCTAACGAGATAATGACATTTTCAACGCCCATATCAAGAAATGACTGTACGGCTCGTTTAATTTCTGCCCGCGTGTTTAATTTCTGCTGCAGGGCATATTCCGCCTCGTGAAGGTTTGGTTTTATTAAATACGGCCGTGCCTCCAGGCCCTTAATCAGGGGTTCACCGCTTGTATCTAAAACTGCTTTTTTGTTGTAATGATGCGCGAGCAGAATCAGTTCATAATAAAAATCGTTTCCCGTGCCCGGTATATTCCGCCCTGAAAAAATAACATACTGGCAACGCTTTAAAAGTTTCAGGAATTTTTTTCTAAAGGCTGCAATATCCCCCGGCGACACACCCGGGCCCTGCTCTAAAACACGTGTTAACTGACGTGTCTTTGAATCAATAATAGTCAAACTTGTACGCGTATCATCTTTTATATCAACAAAATCGTACGGGATATTCTCATCGCTTAAAGTGACCTTAATATACTTTCCGGAAGGGCCTCCCACAAAACCGGTCGCGACTGTATCAACCTTCAGTTTCTGTAACGCGCGTGAAACATTGATGCCTTTCCCTCCGGCACTATAGTAAATATCCTTAAACCGGTGATCATGCCCGGCGCGAAATCCCCGGATCCTGATTGTCTTGTCAATGGCAGGGTTTAACGTAACTGTTAGAATATAATTCTTCATTCTCGTGTCCCGTATAAAAAAACCTTTCGTGGTTATTCGTGTTTATTCCAAAAACGTCTTTAACCCGGCCCAGGTATTTCTCCCAATAATCCCGTCAGATTTAAGCCCATTGTCTTCCTGAAACTTAACAATCGCGTCTTTTGTTTGAGCGCCGATCTTTCCGTCAATATTACCCTCATAATATCCCGCGTTCTGCAAAGCCTGCTGAACCGTTTTTATTTTGACGTTAACGCGGATAATATCACCTTTTTTGGCGATCGGTTTACGTGTCCTCCTTGAAGCCGTCACCGATGTCGATTTCAGACTTCCCGAAGGAGCATTTTTCACCTGTGCTTTAATACGGTCAATCTCATATACCATATCCTTAATATCATATTTCAAACCATTGATCTCTTCATCTTTGACGTCGAGCTGCCGTTCAAGCTCCCCGACACGCATCTGCAACTGCGTCATAAGAGGCTGACGCTGTTTCGTGGTTGCGCATCCAGACACAACAACAACTAACCCTACAACTAATAATTTCTTTCGTAACACAGCACTCCTCCTTTTAAAGAATGTTTTTTAAAATTTAAAAAGTTCGCCTTTTATTCCGTTTTTGCAGCAGCAGGACTTTTCATAAGAAGGACTCCTGATTCTTCCGTCCAATCAGGAAACCGTGCCTGCAATTCCGCGAACGCTTCTTGCCGGTCATCTGTAATTTCAATAGAATACTCAAACCCCGGTTTAATGATAGGAACACCACCGAGCTTAATCTTTTCTTTCTCACCGACAACCTTAAGAGTCCCTAAATATAAAATCTTGCTATCCTGTACCTGAAAAACTATATCCATCGGTTCTGTGGCAACTGCTGTACCGACAGGAATAGAAATCGAACTTATACGATAAGACCCCGGCGGCAATTCAATAAAAAAATAGCCCGGATGGACAGTATGGATGTGCCAGGGAAAACTTTGCTGGCGTGTTTTATCTCCAATATAAAGCTGATAAATCTTATCAGGATCAGACTGGTCAAAAATCGAAAGCTGCACAAAACTTGTTTTAACAACCCCTTCAAAAATTGTCTTCGCGAATACTTTCCCGAGGAGGATCGATTCTTCTTCCGCTTGCTCTAAAGGCACAACTTCCTTTTTCTTGATTTCTTTCTTAGGGAGTTGTATTTCCTTAATTGCAGGCGGAACCGGTTGCGCAGGAGGTGCAACTGTCGCGCATCCGACGAGATGAAGGACAAACAAAAAGGACAAAAGACAAACCGTGTATCTATTCATACTTATATATGTATATTAATAATTATAAGAGAGGTAAAAGTAGTTTATCGAAAGAAAGGCTTTTTGGCAAGAAAGTTCGCTGTTAATTTTGAACGCTCACATCTTCTTTAGCTGACGTGTAGGAATTTCGTATGAGGTCTTTGAAATTCCTATACT
>JAGLHE010000175.1 GCA_023143685.1 Candidatus Omnitrophota bacterium | reverse complement strand
CCGACGTATACCTGTAGTTCACGGTATCTACCTTCATAATCGGGCAAATCCAGAATATCTTTTGAGACATCCTCATGCAGTTTTAAAATGCCTTTTACAGTTATTTCGTCCCCGTCAGCATACTTTTCTATTTTTTCTAAAACATGCAGATAGTTAAGGACTTCCTGTTGTGCTTTCCTTGTAGCTGTTACTTTCCGACCTTGGGCAAGTTGGCTGACTTCCTCAAGCGTCAGCGGATTTCCTTCTATTGCCGTGGATGCGTGTGCTGCTTTTATCAGTGCATCTCTTCTGAGTGAGACTTCCCATTTTGGTACAAGGTGGGCATGGAGTATGATCTCTCTTGCTGAGGCTATTTCAACGAGATTGCTTACAATCCGATTTGTATATTTGAAATTTGGGTTAAACATTATCTCTGCCTTCCACCACTTTCATCCACTGATGCGCTTTATTTTTCTCGATGTGTGCCGACATGTACTCATTTTGCTTAATGTCGATTGAGTTATATAATCTATTCCTAACGCACCACAAGAATAAATCTCGTTTTGCATTATTTATCCTCATCATGTAATTTATATTTTTGAAACCTATCATTAAATAATTCTTCTGATGCTGGTACAATAGTTAATAGTTTCATTCGTTCAAAATAGTATTGGTATACGGCAAGAAAACAAATGGCTAATAGCACTAATGAAAAACTCGTTAAAATCGCGAGTGGTAGGTAGATCCAAATCAAATTAATATACGAAATTGCAACTGTCACTATGCTCAAGAACACTAGGAAGATTGCGGAGATGGCAATATATTTATCATTCTGGAGAAATTTGTATAAAGTATCATCCATCATAAGTTTAAAATCATTATTATAACCTTTTTGTGAGACAACAAAAAGTAAAAATATTGAAATAAAAATTGTAATACTAGTAAGAATCATTTCGTTCACTTTCTGAAGCATGCTGACATTCTCAGCAATAAAAAATAATGCGAATGTTGAAAAGAATAGAACAATCAGTTTTAGTCCATTCAATTTAAATTCTTCTATTATAAAAGCACTAAATCGATGTTCTCCTTTATATGTACCCATTGGTTCAAAGTTAGCAACGAAATTTAGATCAGCTTCGTGAAAAAACCCTTTCTCTTTTTTGATTACAAACATCACCTCGGGTTTTTCTGGGAAACGTATCAATATCCGATTTTCTATAAAAACCGCAAAAATAGTATGATCAATCAGTATTTTACGATTTATAATTTTATGATAAACATCTCTAAAGCACTCCAACGTAAGTTCTTTATACCCCCTCCCCACCTGTATAATTTCTAACAGCTCTTCTACGTTAGTCATCATCTGTCACCTTTAATGACAAAAGAGATGTCTGTTTACCATTTTTTGTTTGTTTGGGATTCCCAGTTCTTCGGACTCTCGAATTTGAAATTATTTTGTCCAGTTCCTTTCGAACATCATTGATTTTCGGTGACTCTATGTCGATATCCAATTTAACAGATGGGCCAAATTTATCTGTTATAATCACTTTGCCTCCATCCCTTCCGACATATCCTATCTCTTTTGGGTTTCCGGTGTGTAGCATAATCTTTGATGTTTTTAAGTCCTGAAGCCCTCCGTTATTATCAGTCGAAAGGTACGTTTTATCAAGTCGTTTGAAATCGTCATTGAAAAGTGCCCTAGTTATAGCGTCTTTATCTACATGAGGATTAAAAATTTTAAAATGATCTGGCACACTTTGCCCTTTTAATGAGTCTACTTCCATAGAGATAATATTTTCAGTGTTAAAAATATTTATGAATTCATCTTTTCCTATTTCAGCTGAAAAGTCTTCGAGAGAATAAAACTCAACTCCCATTTCATCAAAGACACTTTTCAACGCCCTCGTAAAAACCCCTTCAATCTTTGACATAGAGACATTTTTAATATTTCTGCTCTGAATCAAGCATAGACCTTCGTCAAATAGTATAATGAAGAAAAAATCTTCGAAAGGTTGATCAACGTATTTTTCCTCTTTTTTTTGATTATTGTATCGATGTTTTTCCTCTTCAAATTCCTGAGTGAAATAACCATAAATTTGGTTTTTATTAATTTCTTCACACTTAACAAATCCAAATCGATCTGGGATATCACCTTCTAAAGGGAAGTTAAAAATATACTTGATAGTGTTATCTCTTTGGTCATCACTTAATATGTCCCAATTGAAGCCCATCATCTTCTTTAGTTTGAATGAAATTTCACTCATTATCCATCATCCTTCACATTCGTCTATTATAGCTTTAATATTTGTCATCAGTGCTAAAGAAGTCACTTAATCTTTCAACAGTTGGTGTAATCGTGCATATTTATCCACATTCTTGCTAAAAATTCCAAGCATCGCTATTGTCACATCAATAACAATACTCATTACATTTATTATAACTTCCCCATACACAGGGCGAAATTATTCACTCGCCCCTGCCCCACAGAATCCAAAAAGTTCTTCACCATCCGCATCCCCTCCGGTGT
>JAGLHE010000174.1 GCA_023143685.1 Candidatus Omnitrophota bacterium | reverse complement strand
ATCTGGATTCTAATTTTTCCTTTGTGAATGGCTGTTTGTCATATTCATTATGTAGAAGAAACCAGAGTTCAAAAAAAGGATTTGAAAGACATATCTTTATTTTGTTTTCACGGGCTTTTTTAAAAGCCTTTTCAAGAGCATCGTCCTCATTTTTATCACAATCAAAAACACAAACTACTTCGTCATTATCTTCAACTGAAAAATCACCCCTCTTGATTTTTGTTATGGCAAAATCTACAATCCCAATTGCATCTTTGCTAGAACACGTTACAGTTTTAATTTTAACATTATTTTCTCTTGTTCTGTAATTCTCAAAATATAAGGGCTCGGTCTTTTTCCCTTCACAAACAATATAAAGAGTGCTTAAAGGTTCCCTTTCTTTTCTTTTTCGACCTCTGAAAGAACTCATGAGAATACACTCTCAACGCTTTTAATAAAGGGAACTGCACCATATCTTCCAGCCAAATATCCCTTTTCAATGTTGACATCTTTTCTTTGCTTAAACTCCAATAAGGAAAAAAGATTGGTATTCCCAAACTCCGCATCTTTTTCAGTGAACCATATCTGATCTCTTCTAAAGATATCCTGATCTAGAAAAGTTGAATTGTGTGTTGTGAACAATAACTGGGAATTGCTTATATTTATTTCCGGATTATTGAACATGTCTATTAAGTACTTACATAAAAAAGGATGGAAATTGGAATCTAGCTCATCGATCACCAATATACTTCCATGATTCAATGAATTTATCCATGGTCCAATAAGTGAAAATAATTTTTGTGTACCATCTGATTCTTCCTCAATATCAAACTGCACACCAATTTTATTGTGTTTTTCATCAAATCCATTATGGAAAAATTTGAGATCGATAAGATTTACAGAGTCTATTTGATTTACATTGTCAATTTTGTTGTGAGACGAATCGATGAATGTTCTTATGTCCTCTGGTAAATTTGAAAAATCATCAGGAGATATTTCTTTAATGGATGCATTAAGATTACTTATTCCTAAATCGGCTACGACCAGACCTTTTAACACAATATTTTTTAATTTTTCATCTTTCTCCATTAATTTTACTGTTGCGTATTTATCCAATTTTTCAGTTGGGCCAATTACATCCAAGAATTTTAAAAACCATTTGAACGGTTCAAGGGTCTTATCATAATTCTGTTGGGCAGAATTTGATAGATAAAATACATTTTCAAGAGTCCTTTCTGACATTCCTTTTTGCTTTGACTTATCTATTGTAAACTTATAGTCAATTGTATCATTTCTCTCAAATATAGTTGCTTCAGCGCCTTTTGGATAGTAGTAAAGAGATTCATCTATAACTTTCTCACTTGTAAATGAAACTTTGTAATTATATCGAATTCCACCCTGAACAAAATTAATATTAAACTTTGATGGTTTTGATAAACATTTTTCATCAAGTTTGAATGGTAAAAATCGAATATTTTGACCTGGAATATTTTGATTTGATGTTATAATCAAATATTTCAAATTAGCAAAAGCCTTAAGAACATTACTTTTCCCAGATGCATTAGCCCCATATAGCACTGCACTTCTGAGTAGGTTATTCTTTTTTAGTGCTTTTTCCCC
>JAGLHE010000173.1 GCA_023143685.1 Candidatus Omnitrophota bacterium | reverse complement strand
AAAATAAAAAATGCTAAACAGGCACCATTTGGGCACCAACTCACAAAAGAAATATCAGAATATTCACAACATCCTGTCAGGCAACAGGACATGCAACCACTAAAAAAGAAAACGGAGAGACAGGGAAGCCGTTTCGCCTTCGCTTTGCTCGGACTCACGGGTTCCAAACCTCTCTAAATTTCAAAGGTAGTTTGTAATCGAACCCCGTTACACTTCGTGTAACTTGCGCGATCTCACTCTGATCTTTGTCGTTTTATATGATTGAGCCCCTGACGGGCTCAATCATATAAAACGGAGAGACAGGGATTCGAACCCTGGGTACCCTTACGGGCACAACGATTTTCGAGACCGTCCCCTTCAACCACTCAGGCATCTCTCCAGCTCTAGTTGTATGTTGTAAACTATAAGTTATCAGTAAAACTTTATATATTATCTACACCTTCCTCAAGGCGCACTCTATCGCAAATATTCCGGAAACTCCTTGGTCCTCACCCCTTTTTCCGGAACAAGCGCTACCCACCCCTCAACCTCCTCATAACTATCCGGATCCACATCAACATTATCTTTGTTTACCCGCAAAACACCATGATTCGTGCTCCCAAATTCAACCTGTGGCGTCAATACCCCTACAGGAGACGCTGAAAGCACATAACGCCCTTCCCCTAAATACTGAAAATCATAAATATACCCACCTGAGAAACCATCACGCACATCCTCAGCCTTAAGAGATAAGCTTTCCGGAGGCGAAACCAAATGAAAATCCGGCAAATCCTGCAAACTTTCAACCTGTTTATTTTCCACAACCAGATACGCCTGAATATACCTCTGCAAAACATTTACATTGAACCGCGCTTGACGAAGCTGGTTAACGCCCCTAATGTAGATCCCAACAGAAAACAAAAACCCCACAAACATAAAAATACCGAGCCTCTTCCAAAACTTTTTATCTAAAACCTTTTTAACATTCTTTGCCATATCCCTCCCCCACCTATTTATTAAAGTCCATCAACGCATAATCTTTTGTTATGTATCCATTAAAATAAACAGCAAACGGTTTCTTTATACTTTTAAAACACTCAGCCCCCTCACACTCAAAAGGCTGGTTTGAAACCTGGAACCCTAAAAATGTATACGGCCCATCTTCCCCTAATTTATATAAATACTCCACGGGCACCTTAATCTCAACTAAATTTTTTCCTTTCTTCAATTCCTTTTCAATGACGATTAAATCCGCAGATCCTTCCACCAGGGTCTGAATAAAAACTTGCCCCACATATTTTGACTCAACATTAAAAGCAACAACCAATTCATCATATTTCCCATCACCATTTGTGTCTCGGCCAAAATCATCGACAAACTCAGAAAAAACTACTTCATTCGTCTGCATTCTTATCGGCATAATAGAAAATTCATCTATACAGGCTACGCCATCAAGATCAATTACCCCTCCGCGTATTTCAGGATCTTGCCCATACCAGGAAGTCGAACTGAAAAATGGCGCCCATCGCGCAAATGCCAAAACCTGCCGCCCTTCAGCATCTACCTCCTTTATTCCTTGCACCCCAAGATTAAATTCAAACGCCCCCCTGGCATAATACGGTTCATATTTTTGAGGATCAACATGAAATTGAATACGATACCGTTTTGACGTGTTGTCGCTATTCGTAAATTTATAAGCACTGATACGATTATCCGGAAGGGGATTTCGATTTTGCGTTAACGTCGCGTAAACAACATAATCCCCTGTCGGATACTTTGACATATCAAACTGGACATAAAAATCAACACCATCAACACGGCCATCCTGGTCGCTGTCTTGTATTTTATGAGAAACAGAGACAATACCTAACTCTGCCATTTGCCGCTGATATTCCAACTCCTCCAATTCCTGCAAATAGGAATACCGATAAGCAAACACACAAAAACTATAACTACCATGAACTACTAAAACCGCCACAATAAAGTTACGCACATTCTTCCAAAAAGGCCGGCACACAAATCCAAAAACAATCGCGAGAATAAACGGCACAACATAATATAAAAACATCAATAGCACGTGCCATGGTGTGAATCTGGAAGATAATTCCGGGCCCAACAACGGGAAGATATCAAACTTTAAAACAACTCCGACAATCGACAGGAGCGTTAAATAATAAACAACGATTATCCGGGCAGCGAGCAAGATATTCGTCCGCTCCCCCTGAGGCACTGCATAATATTGTTTCTTGCGTTTACTCACAAAATTTCCTCATACGACATATTACCCAACAGCAAGAAAGTTCGCCTTTCAATTTTGCAAGTTCCCGTCTTCTTTAACTGACGTCCTTTCCAAAAATTAGTCATAAATACTACGACAATGTTTTCACAAGGATCTCAACAATCTTTTGATCTATCTGCCCTTTCATCCCTCGCATTACTTCAATGGCCTTTTCTTTTGTCATGGCCGTACGGTAAGAACGGCTTGTGGTAATCGCATCGTAAATATCAGCAATAGCTAAAATCCGGGCCAAAAGATGGATACCCTCTCCTTTAAGCCCATCAGGATAACCACTCCCATCTAACTTTTCATGATGATGCCGGACAACATCACACAAATTCCTCAAAGACCGGATAGGTTTAATAATCCCCTCTCCGATCTCGCAATGCTTATTCATCATTTCCCTTTCCTGCACATTCAATGGACTTTGTTTTTTAAGGATATCATCTGTAATCCCGATTTTTCCAATATCATGCAACCGGGCTGCATCACGCAAAGTATTAATATCTTCTGCGCTCAAATTTAACTCATTAGCAATCTGTGTTGAATATTGCGCAACGCGATCCAAGTGTCCACGCGAATAATTATCTTTAGCTTCAACCGCCAACGCAAGCGCTGAAATAGTTTCAAAATATGTCTTTTCAGCATCATCATTAAGTTTTGAATTCTCAATAGCAACCGCTGTCTGTAATGCCAAATTGTTCATAAGATTTTCATCTTCGGTTGTAAAAACCTGACCTACCTTATGTCCACACACCGCCAAAACACCCAGCACATCATCATGCAACATTAAGGGCGCCAAGATTACAGGGGCCTCCAGAATAGACGCAAAATTATCTTTCGAATCAATTTCATTAATAATCATCGGCTTCTTTGAATCAATGACGGATTGAACAATACCATCTTTAAGTGTGCCTCTTGCTTTACTGCCATTAAATTTCTTCCCATAAGAAGCCTTAACCAGCATCTCCTTCTTCCCTTCATCCAAAAGAAGAAGGATCCCCATCTTCGCTTGCATAGCTTCGGTCATAGTTTCAACAATCAGGTTAAGAAAACTATCAATATTTTCCATCGAAGAAATCCCCTCACCCACACGCGCCAAAACGGAATGCAGTGTCTTTTGGGCCAACTCAAGGTTGCGGACATTTTCTTCCAGATGAGATGTTATCTCGTTAAATGACTGGGCAAGAACAGCAATTTCATTGCCGCCATCTGCAATATGCGGAATCGCTTCCGGGCCTAAAATGCTCTCAATCGCATTGCGATTCTTTTGTGTAAGATCAATTACACCGATGAGAAGCGACCTTAAAGCCACAAATCCAACCCCAACCCCAAGAACAACCATGATCAAAATCATGCTAAACCGTTCTTGCGTAATCGTAATTTGGCCGTGATCCAAAAACTGCAGGTACAAAAACCACAACATCAATACCGGGACGATTGAAATCAAAAAGTATAAAATGGTGAATTTTCTAAGAATCGAAGTGTTCTGGAAGGACGTAATTTTGAATTTAAATCGCATAATCTTTCTCTGCTACATGTACTTCTTAAATATTCAAAAACAATAACAAAAGTATAGCACATGAAATGATGGCACAGAATGCCAAAAGCAGATTTTTTGAGGTTTTTTAAAATGGAATGTTAGCGCGTGAGGGCTTTGTCCGCGAGGCAAAAATGGCGGAGAGGGAGAGATTCGAACTCTCGGAGGGTCTCCCCTCAACGGTTTTCAAGACCGTCGCATTCAACCGCTCTGCCACCTCTCCGTTTCTAGTTATAAGCTATAAGTTTGAAGCTATACGTTGCGAGATATAAGTTAATTCAAGAAACAAATGAAATCATGAAAACCTCGAACCCTTCCGGATGAGAGGTCATTCTCAGCTCATTCCTTCCTTATGGTTTAAAAACCTTCAATTTCAAATCCTTAATCGCCTTAAAATGCTTAGCATTACCAGAAACCAGTGTTAAATTGCTTTCTGTCGCTGTTGCAGCAATGACCGCATCCGCTGACCGCAAATGATGCGACAATGTATGTTCTTCAACATAAATTAAAGCACGATGCCCAATATTTTCAGTTAACGGAAGCACTGTAAAATTAAAATCAGGAATAAACTTCTTCACCAAATCATGCTGCTTTTTATTTTCTGCACATTGCAACAATTCCATAAATGTTTGCACGGAAATATACCGATCTTCTGTCCCCTCAATCAACTTCGCGGCTTTATCGTTCCCTCTCTGCACCCAAATTAAGACATCAGTGTCAAATATCATCGTAACGATAACCTCTTAACTCATCTATCTGCTGTTCAACAGATTTCTTATCTTGACGATTCATACCAAAGAAAGGATGTTTTTTGACTTCCCCTCCGGCCTCTTTCTTCGCAGGAACAATAATACCTTTTAATTTGCCATGATATAAAATATTTACCTTCTCCCGTCTATCTAAAGCCTTCAAAACTTCTTTCATCTTATATCGCAAATTCACAATCGAGGTTATCATCACCTAATCCTCCCTATTAATATGTATAGTGCAAGTATACATATTAATAGAACAATTTTCAAGCCTTTTATTATCTTATCAAGAAAACAATTGCCCCTGCAATGAAAGATATAACTCTTTAGCTCCAACTCCCCATTGCGAGAGAAATGATAAAAACGAGAATTGCTTAAAATCCAAATCCACAAACAACGCCACCACCAACACATTCGCGACATACGTGCCGCTCATCAAAAGATAATAATGCGCCTTGATCTTTTTTGTATCTTCCTCATGCATCTCCTGCGCGATCATAACCAAATGCATCGCCCACGCAAACCCGACAAAAAACATAACAATCTGCGCAACCCCTCCCACGTTCATAATTGACGCGCAAATATACAGGCCAATCAGCAACAGTGTCGGGACAAAAGGGACAACACGCGGCACAACATGGTATAACGTTGGCTGACGTTGAAAAATATCATAAAAAATTTTCTGCACAAAATAAAAAAACCGTTCCGGCACAAAAACAAACAAATGCATGAAAACATACGCAATGATGCCACACAAAAAAACTTCATGCATCTCCGGAATTCGCATCAACTCTTCTGAAAAACTCATCGTCAACGCAATAAGGACGGGAAAGGCAAGGATCGCTAACGCAAGTTTTATAAATTGGAAAAATTTTTTACTCATAACTTTATCGGTAACACACCTACTTTGAAATCTTCTCAACGCCGCCCATATACGGCCGCAAAATTTCAGGTATCACAACCTCGCCATCAGCTGTTTGATAATTTTCTAAAATCGCAATCATCGTACGCGCTAACGCAAGGCCCGAACCGTTTAAGGTGTGCACAAAGGCAGGCTTCTTCATATCTTTATTCTTAAACCGGATGTTTGCCCGGCGTGCCTGAAAATCCTCAAAGTTTGAACAACTCGAGACCTCAAGCCATGTCTCAAGCCCCGAAGCATATGCCTCAAGGTCATAGCATTTCGCTGACGCGAAACTTAAATCCCCACTCGCCAAAAGCAACACACGGTACGGAAGGCCTAAAACCTGCAAAATCTTTTCCGCGTTGCCGACTAATTGTTCAAGTTCATCATAAGAACTTTCCGGCTTCACAAACTTTACCAATTCAACCTTATTAAACTGATGCACACGCACAAGCCCGCGGGTATCTTTCCCGTAGGACCCTGCTTCCCGACGAAAACACGCTGTATATCCTGTGTAATAAATCGGCAACTCATCTTTTAAAATTTCATCCCGATGAATATTTGTAATCGGTACCTCTGCGGTTGGGATTAAGTATAAATCCTCTTGATCCACCTTATACATATCCTCTTTCATTTTAGGAAGCTGGCCTGTGCCGGTCATTGAAGCGGAGTTAACCACAAACGGAGGAAATATTTCACTATACCCGTGCTCACGTGTATGAAAATCCAGCATAAAATTGAACAGTGCCCGCTCAAGCCGAGCCCCTTCATTTTTATAAAGGATAAAATTCGACCCGCTTAATTTTGTGGCTCTTTTGAAATCAATAATATCTAACGACTCCGCGATTTCAATATGCGTCTTGGGCTTAAAATCAAATGTTTTCGGCTTACCCCAGCTACGGACAACTTCATTTTTATCAACCCCGCCCACAGGAACAGATGCGTGCGGAATGTTGGGGATCCCGATTAACACATCCTTAAGCTTTGCCTCAATCTCCTTAATCTTTGGATCTAATCCGCTGATCTGTGAAGAGATTTCTTTCATTGCGGCAATTTTATCTTTGGGATCTTTTTTTTCCTGGATGGCCTTACTGATCTCATCATTAGCAGCATTTTGTTTTGCGCGCAATTCTTCAACTTCAGTTAATAGCTGACGACGATCTTTATCAAGGGCCATCAACTCATTAAGATCGATCTCGGCATTTTTTGCTTTCAACCCGGCCTGAACCGCTTCTATGTTGTCACGAATAAATTTAATATCTAACATACTTCTTTCCTCTTAACGTCTTTCTGAAAACAATTAATCCTCATCCTCGGGACTATCAACAATGTCTTGTTGACCTGTGTGGCCTATATCCTTAAGCTGACTAAAAATCATCTCAATCTGCTTAATTAACGCGCCGGCACCGATCGGTTTTTCAAGATAATATTCCGCCCCGGCATCATAACAGTTAACCAGGTCTGTCGGGTTAGCACTTCCTGTCAAAAAGATAACAGGCACATCCCTGGTCTTTGCCGTTTTCTTTAATTTTTCACATAATTCACGGCCGTCCATCTTCGGCATACAAAAATCTAAAAGATACAAATCATAATCACCTGCATTCGCTAAATCAAACGCCTCTTCTCCATCTTTAGCTGTCTTGACCATGTATCCTCTTTTTTCGAGGGTATGGGACAAAAACTTAAGCTCCACTTCTCCGTCATCAACAACCAAAATCGATTTACCCACCGCTTGCGAAACTTTTGAGCCACGCCCATTAAAAAAATCAACAATTTTTTTCCACATAACATCCTTTTCCCCTACACATAACGCAGGACTGCGAAAGTTTTAAAATTACGTACGTAGACGGGGGTATTGTAACAGAAAGATACAGGAAATTCACGGGAAAGATGATTTTTTTACCATATAGAATTGTTTTTCGAGGGTGGGATTATTTATAAACGTTCTTCCGGTGGCCAATATCTAAAACGTAAACTGTGACTTTTCTTTTTTCAACCGTATAAACAACTCTGTAACTGCCAACACGAAGAGAATACTGGCCTTTCAACTTATGCTTCAAAGGTTTTCCTTGAAACGGATCAGATTGAAGTGACTGCAAGACATTACATATGCGTCCAAAATGAGCTCGATCCGCAGAATACAACTTCTTATAAAATTTCTTGGCTTCCGGCAGGAGAACAACTTTATACAAGGCCAAGCTCCTTATTGATTTCATCTAAAGAGCTACCTTTTCCTGCTTTCAAATCCTCCTTGGCCTTTTTCAATCGTTTCATTAAAGCCTTATCAGATTCGATTTCCAACGTTTCTAAAATACTCTCATAGTCTTCGTAACTCATCATAACCACCTCTGGCTTGCCATGCCGAGTAATAACATACCGATCAAACTTCTGATTAATCTTTTTAATAATATTCGACAACCCCGGCCGAAGATCACGTATAGAAATAAAATTTACCATTTTTCACCTCCAAAATAAGTGTACCATAATGCGTACACACTGTCAAACCTCAGCTATACGGTAAACTTTTATTATGAGGCAACAGCCAAAAGATAATCCTTTTCAGCTATGGCCAAAGGACAACGTAAGTTTCTTTTGTTAATGGCATCTACTTCTCGACGATTTAATAAAGTTATTTTCATTAAATGTTTTCGAACCTTTCGTGATAGTAAAGACGCCATTTCGCGTCAAAATGCTTGCTATCTTTTGTCATATAGCTAGAACTTTTTTCATTCCAGATAAAACCATATGGATATTTCTTGATTTTCTCGGCACAAGAATCAAACCAAATAAGAGAAGATGTCTGCAGCACTTGCGACTAATATCTTTTTCTTTCCATAGTCATGGCATTTCCAATAATTAGGTTTACGAACTATTTGAATTCCATAATTACAAGGTATTTGATTTATAAATTTTTTCCAATTAACGGAAGGCTTAACATCATTCAATTTTACTTCAACTGGCAACCAAGGTTTTTTATTCCGACATATCAAAAAATCTATTTCTTCTTTATCTTTGTTCCGAAGACAAAATAATTCAAAATTATCATATCCATTATCTGTCCAAAAATGACAAAACTTAAGCAAATGGCTTGCTACCATGTTCTCAAATCTAGCTCCCTCAGCTTCAATTTCACTATAATCCCACAAATATATTTTTCCCTCTTTTTTAAGAGTTCTTGCAATAGAATTTGTATACGGCTTCAATTCAAAAACATAATAAAGCTCTTTCAAATAATCCAACCATCTTCGAATTGTATCAAAGCTAACTTCCAAAATTTCACGTAATGTTGCACGGCTTAAAAAAGAGCCAACCCTCTCAGGGATCAAAGAAGTTAACATTTCTATCTGACTTAACTCTGGTATTCGACTTATATCTCTTAAATCTTCTCGAATAACCTTTTCAACTCTTCCTCTACGCCATAACCGTGCATGACGTTCATCTTGCGCTAAAAATGGCTCAGGAAACCCACCATATTTCAACAAAGACTCCATACAGCCAAAATCACTTTTTTTAATTTTAAGTGATTTTGAAAAAATTTGGTTTATAAGATCATCAGGTTCGATCATCGATCTCTTTTGAATTTCTGCCAATGAAAAAGGATGTAATCGAAAATGATAATATCGACCTAGTAGACTGTCGCTTCCTTTTTTATAAACATTCAAACGTGCACTACCTGTCACAATAATATCAGCGGGTTGGTCAAGGACATCATAAATTCCTTTCAATGTTCTTTTCCACATTTTTGCCTTGTGAATCTCATCAAAAATTATTATAGGCACTTCGTTGAACTCTAAAGGCACAATTGTTGATGGTTGATTTGTCCATACTCGTCGAAATTCAATATCATCCCAATTATTATAGTTGCCTTTTTTGCGTGTCTTGAGCATCATCTTTGCTAGCGTAGTCTTTCCGCATTGTCGGGGTCCCGAAACAAAAGCCATTTTATGCATTGGAAAACAAATTTCATTAATAGTAGAAATTAAATATCTATTTTTCATAATTAAATACTACTATAAACGCATTTGCTTGTCAAGACCAAAGTCGCATGACATCTTAGTTTGGTCGTTTTCTGGGAAAGAAGGGAACAGCCCAAAAAAGGGACAGACAGAGCAACTGCTTAATTTAAAAAGGTACACTAGGCACTTTTTAGAGGACAGGCAACATTACAGCCCTCTTGCTACTCTTGCCATGAGCATATCGTGGTTGACTTGGTCAAAGAACTTCTCAAGATCAATGTCTACCACCCATCTCTTGCCTTGCGCCACATACTTCTGCGCTTGCTTAACCGCACTATGTGCTTTACGGCCTCGACGGAGGGACGCACCTACACCCATCCTTTACCTGATCAAATTTCCGCGCCCTCTTTAGCTTTCGTTTATTTTATTAAAAACTTCTCTTGCCTGGTCAACTGTCTCAATAACATCCGCTATGATCTCATCCGCCATTTCTTCCAGCTCTTCTTTTGTTTTGTCGTCATATAGGCCATCTTTTTTGTTTAAAAGAAATATCTCACATTCGTTGCGTATATTTCCCAGAAGATTTTTCATTTTATGCGCGATTGAGCGCAACGATGCAGTTCTTGACCTTAAAACTTCTTTTTGCTTAATACCTTCAACAGAATAGCCTCCACCAAGAAGCATTAAGATAGTATTTTCTAATTCCTCTAAAACAACCGGCTTTTCAATATATTTACTTATGCCTAAATCATAAAATATCTGCCGATCCTCTTCAGAATCCAAGCTATACCCTGTAAGGATAATAACTTTGGTTTCTTGATCAAATTGCCGCAAGGCCCGCAAAACATCAATGCCATCCATATCCGGGATTGATCGATCCAAAATGATCAAATCCGGCTTTAAAGTCTTAATCATCGACACGGCGTCAACACCGCTTGCCGTGGTATTAACCGAATACCCTTTTCTTCCTAAATAGGATTGACAATGCGCGATAACATCCGGCTCATCATCGACGACTAATATTTTTGGATTTTTTTTCACCATACTTTCAAAGTATAGCATACCGGTTTATTCTTTGAAACAAAATTGACAGACCGAATCTTGACTAAAATCGGCTCTTGAACCAATAGGACTTTTGCTTTTAATCAATTGTTCATCAAGAGTTATTAAGACAGACTTCCTCGGCACTTTGACATCTGGAGGAACATATGCATACGGTTCCGCGTTCTTAACAATTACATCAAAGGCCTCTTCCCCACAATCTTTCTCAAGCAAAGAAATAATCCTTTCTTTCAAATTCTTTTCTGTAAGCTTAACCATGATCCGGACATTCTTGGCTGCACTATTATTTAAAATAAGTAATATATCCATTTGGCCCTCATCTCCTTAGCACGTTCCTTTTTTCACCCATTACCGCTCTGGCATGCATCTATTAGATGTCATCATAATATAGGGAAAATTATCCCCTGGGGCTTCCTCATCGTGAAGCATTTCCCATTTTTTTGATTTAAGTACTCTTGCGGAATCTATTGTTGTCGTTAAAAATAAAGGGAGAACAGCTATCTTGATAATTGCTGTCAATTTTGGCATAAGTTCGATCATTAGGCGTTCCTCCTCTCTAATGAAAGCATAACATGATGTATGTCAAAATACAAGACCATACGAGATATTTTGACATATTTCTAAAGTTTTCTAAATACTTGGGGAGCAAAAGCTTGCAACTCTCACACATTATTATATGAATTATTTTCTAAATTTATGTCAAAATTCTTCTTGTCAAACTAAATTTTGACAAATTTTTCCTTGACACCATCTTTATTACATAGTATATACTTAAGCAGGGGAGAAAAATGAAGCACTACGAAAAAATCAAAAAGATCCGCAAAAGCCACAATCTTACCATACATGACGTGTACGAACGTGGCGTAGCCATACTAGGCCCTGCAAAATCAATCTCTATCAGCACAATAAACCGAATCGAAGCCGGCCAGCCAGTCAAATTCTCGTCACTTCTCAAGCTTTGCTTTATTCTGGGCATTGAGCTGAAAGACCTATACAAGGGAACAGACAAAGAGCGCTGCCTGGTTATCAGTAAAAAAGACAGGACCGGAGGATATGTATTTGACAAAAAAACTTCCTCTAATATTATTAATAGCCCTACCCAGAGTTTTTTAGTTCAGGAATTCGTGCTTCTGCCAAAGGGAAAGACCCCCTCAGATCATGCCCCTGACGATGGGAATAAACACGAAAAATTTGTATATGTCGTAAATGGCCAGATGGAATGTGTTGTTGATAATGAAGCGTATTCTTTAAAGGTGGGCGACTCAATCTCGTTCGACTGTACAAAACCACATCATTTTGAAAATAAAAACAACAAAGCCTGCAAATTTATTGTGACTGAAAATCCTGCCAGATACTAACTCTTCTTCATAAGTTTTCCAATACTCATCAGGGCAGATTCCAACCTTTCCTGAAAAACCTTAAAATCAATAGGTTTATCCAAATACGTAAATGCCCCGAGCCCCATTGCTTTAACCGCTACATCCGGGCTGCTATAAGCACTAATAACAATGATCCGTGCTTGCGGAGATATTTCTTTGATTTTACTGATCACATCAATCCCGCTGATCCCGGGCATTCTCACATCTAAAAAGATTATATCCGGAGAAGTTTTCTTAACAGTATCAATCGCGGATTTCCCGTCATCAGATTCCTCTATATCACATTCATACCGGGGAGAAATAAAATTCTTCAGATTGTCACGAGCTTTCTTTTCATCATCAACAATCAACATGCGGGGTTTCTGCATATGCCCGCTTTTATCCAAAAGCTTTCCGATCTTCTCCATAGCAACAACACGAAGGTCATCAATACCAAAAGGTTTCGTCATAAATTCATCGGCTCCATACTCAATCGCCTTCTCGCGCGTTTCGTCGTCACCCTTGGCCGTAACCATAATCACAATTATGCCTGGATCGATTTCCTTAAATTTCTTCAATAAATCCAAACCATCAGCATCCGGCATTAAAATATCCAGAAAGACTATCTTAGGCTTCTTCTTTTCTAAAATACTTAGAGCCTTCGCGGCTGTTGTCGCCGTGAATACCGTAAAACCCAAGTACTCAAACGGTTTCTGTATCGACTTACATATTGCTTGTTCATCATCAACAATTAATAATTTTATCATAAGGTGTCCTTTCGAAAATAAACCAACCTAAATCTTTTTCAAATTTGCTCCAACTTCCTGATTCGTCGCCTTGCTTAATCTGTCTAAAAACTGTTTCATTGTTCGTGTCTTATCCAAAATCTTTTGTGTATTCTCAACAGGGATAGGCTCGGGGCCGAGGGGATCGAGATGAAAACATGCAATCATATTTATTCCATACACATCATTGCCCAAGTAGTGCGTGAAAAGTTCTTTAATAATCGGATGAAGTTTCATGTCGTCGGATTTAAGCTTCTCAAGATCTTCAATAGCCTCACTATCTTCAATCTTCTCAGGATGCAGAATTTTATCCATAGTTGCACGAATTTTCTGCGTATGCTCAACAATCTTTTTAGCACTCGGTATTTCAATCGGTTCGTTATACTTAAAATATGATGCCGCAATGTGCGTTATCGCCGTTATATCATCACCGATATAATGATAAATAAGATCCCATATCATCAAGGGCACCTTGATCTGATCTTTTTCTATCTGCTCATAAATCTGCCGTTCATCAGGATGCGCGTTCGCCATCTACTCAACCTCTCTCCCTTACTTTTTGTGCAGCCTCATGTACTTTAGGAAGCCAATCTGCAGGATAAAGAGGTTTATTCAAATACACCTCAACACCTAATTCTCTGACTCTTGCCTTCATTTCTTCTTCCGTCACTCTCGTAATCATGATACATTCGACGCTACTGTCTTCCTTTTTAATTTTTTCAAGGACGTCGATCCCGTCAATCTTTGAATACCCTAAATCAAGATCAAGCACAAGAATATGCGGGTGTTCCTTCTCAAAAAATTCCAACGCCGTCGCCCCATCTAATGCCTTAAATGCAACAAATCCTTCTCTCTCTAGAATTTTACATGTAAAATGAGCAATATCTTCCTCATCCTCGACAACTAAAATTTTTAATGGTTCTTCAGTCATATCGCCCCTCCCCGTTTTTGATCGTTATTCTCAACTCTTTTCTGAACCCCCATTAATATTATTTTTTAACATCTCTTCCATGTTCCCCTCAATCGCCGGCAATTCTACAATAAGCGTTGACCCCATACCTTTTCCTTCTGATTCAGCCCAGACCTTCCCCTTAAAAAGATCAACAATTTTTCGCACACGATATAACCCCAAGCCTGTCCCTTCGCTTGAGCCTTTAGTTGTCATGGAAGATAAAAATATGTCTTTGAGAATTTCTTCTTTGATGCCATATCCATTGTCACAACACTCTATGCGAACAACACCCTTATCTCTCTTAAATATTTTTAACGATATTTTCTTGTCTTCTTCCAGCTTAACAGCATGTAAAGAATTCCTCACAAAATTCATCAGTATTTCTTCAACTTGAATTCTATCGCCCATGATCAAAGGCAAATTATCTTCAACCTCTAATTTAAAATCAACTTTATCTTTCTTAATCTGAGGAGTAATTAACTCAAGAAAATCTTTAACAGCATCATTAATTTTAACAGGCATTAATTGGCCTGTCCCTAAACGTGAATAATCCAGAATAGCCTTAATCATACCAGAAACTCTTTCAGCTAAACTTTCAATTCGAGCGATTGCATCTTTCATATCACTATCCAATGGCTCAGGCACGACAAAACGAGGGTCTGTTATAATAAAATCCTTAATAAACGCTAGAGACGTACGAACACCATGCATGGGATTATCAATTTCATGCGCCATTGAACTTGCCATATGGTCCAGCGCCGTCATTCTTTCCCTCAGGCCTTCCTCTTGCATACGCTTAGATTCAGCCTGCCAATAATTACAATTTTCTATGGCTAATGCCGCCTGGTTGCCGAGGGCTGATAAGATATTAATTAAATCTTTAGAATATATCGTCGAATCTTTCCGTTCCCCTAAAATGATAAAACCTGTTAATACCCTGCTTTCGACTGCTGGAATGATTACGCTTGAAGAAAATATTTCCATTTGTCTGACAATACTTTTTAAATCCTCATTTCCAGGCTGTGAATCTGATAAAATCTTTATTTCTTCATAAATAATGACATGCTTTTTACTCACCAACCTTTTAATTAAAGGCGCATCAACATCTATTGTAACATGATTTTTACACTCCGATTTCGAAGCCTTTAAGACATATGTATGTTTTTTAGAATTTTTAAGATAAATTGAGGCATTGTCAAGATGCAAATTTTTCGAAAGCACATCGATTATAAATTTTGAAAGTTTTTGCAGGTCGCGGATTGTCGTCATCCCGTAAGATGCTTGAGAAAGTAATTCTTGTGTCCTGATCTCCTCTTGCAATATCCGCTGTTCAGCCTTTTTCTTCAAGAACACATAAATAAACGGCCCTGCTGTGGCCAAAAGAATCGATACCCAAGTAGCATGTTGCCATAATTGATATTTATAACCGAGCCAAAAAGGAATGCCTAAAACTAGCGCATATATAAAAAAGAACAATCCTGCCTTTGTTATGGCTAGGCGTATATCCATGAGTTGGTATTTGACGATTGCATATGCAATTAATAAACTATATACAACAACTAGAATATCATGAGGAAAAATCTCTTTAATTCCAAAAATAATAGATAGAAAATGTATTAGACCACTAATAAATGCAATGGCAAAAGCAACCATTATATATCCTAATTGAACCTTAAAATAGCCCAAAGAACTTCTATATATTTTCACAAGATAGGAGGAAGAGTAAAAAAAAGAAAAAGTAAAATAAATAATATATAAGCAGAGAAAAATTCCAGGGGTTACCCTTAGAATTAAATCAGGATTCCTACTAATACTTTGAATAAAATATGGAGAGAAAACAAAAAATACCAAAACAACAGAATTTAAATAAAATATTTTTAATACTACGGTTGGTATCCGTCTTTTGTTCAATTCTAAAACGTGATAAATAAAGTCATAAAAGACAGCAGGCACAAATATTGCGGGAACATAAACAGCTCTGAGTAACATCAAAACCACACTTTGAAGAATATTTAAATTAGAGATGACGGGGAACAATGACCAAATCCCAATAAGGAAAGTAACTAAAGAAAACCTCTTCTTCACAGGATCACTTTTTCCCCGACAATAAACAGCAACTGCAAGCAGTATGCAAGCTAATGATGCAAAAATAGATAAAAACATATATGCATTTATTTTCATATAAATATTACCTCATCTTATCCAGCTGAAAATATTTTTATAAAGATTGCTTTAAATTAATCCCGAAATTAAATTTCTTTGCATATCCCGATAATATGTGCAAATTTTTCTTATCAACCTTTGGGCACTTAATATTCTTTTTTTCAATAAGCGTTTTTATATTTTTCGTGCAAAATTTTATTTTCTCGATAATTACATATGAAGTAAATACTGAGCCCGCAGTCTTATAATACAATTTCTCCAAATGATTTAAATCATTCGGCATTTGATTAACGAACCTATACCCTTCAACATTTATTTCTTTCAATAGCAAAGAAGTATAGAGTTTATGCGGCGTGTCTCTCTCAGATACTAAATGAAAACTATCCCCTTTAATATTTTCAACACATATCAAATACATTAACTTTGCCACATAATCTACAGGAACAATATTTAATCCCCCATTCTTATTAAAATAAATTCTAATGTCTAGGTTGACCTTGGTATCATAAATATTTTCAACTAGATTAAAATTTTTATTTTTTATGCCTAGAAAAAAAGCTGCCCACCCATAAAAAACATCAAATTTGCTGATAGATCCTAATGGTTTTTCTATCAACCGCCCGCAAGTAACCGAGGGTCGAAAATATCGAAATTTCATTTTACTCTTTTTGGCATACTCCCGGACAAGCATTTCAGCTTCTAATTTTGTTTTTTCATATGGGTTCCTGAACTTCTGGTTTAAGTTTATTGAATCAGCCAGCACCTTTCCATTAACATCGCCACAAGAGTAGGCTGTTCCCACGTAACAAAATTCACCAACATCCAGGGTTGATATTAGACCAAGAATTCTTAATGTTCCATTCACATTTACTTCTCTCGATCTTTGCTCAACGACTGGGCCTAGCCGCAAATCTGTAGAAGCGCCGATATGATAAAAAATACTAATGGGATGCTTGGATAAAGTTTTAAAATCTTTCTTACATAACTCCAGATTGTCTCTCGCCAAATCAATATGAATACACTTTACGAAGCTATTTAAATTGTATATTACTTTTTCTTGTTCCCTTCTGCTTGAAGAAATATATTCTCGCCCATCATTATCAATAAGGGTAGAAATTCTATCTTCAAGCTTCTTACCATACAAATCTCTTCCCAGCGCAAATATTTCGAGATTATCCAAATCATGAAGATTCTGCTTAATTATCTCAAAAAATAAATTTCGACCGATTAATCCAGTAACTCCGGTTATCGCGATTCTTAATTTACTCATGCAAATCCTTTATTTATTTTTTGCAGTATTCTAAGCTGCCTTTTGTTCTTCTTTATCTATCCAAAAACTCGCAAACAATACTCGCATAAACCCAATTATTCTTCCAGGGACAACTATTTATAAAACAGGCCAGGGAACAGCATAAATGTTTGTCGATACAGGGAAAACTTTTTGTCCTGCGTAAACAATAATTCCTCTTTCCACTTCCGGATGTGCTTTTAAAAACTCCCGCATAGATTTT
>JAGLHE010000172.1 GCA_023143685.1 Candidatus Omnitrophota bacterium | reverse complement strand
CAGTTGACTCATAATCAATTGGTCGGAGGTTCAAGTCCTCCTGGGCCCAGTATACTAGCTGTCAGTTATTCTAGTTATAAGTGGTAAGTTATGTGAAGGGGAAGATTTATCTCTGAATAACGTACAGCTTAGAACTTACAACGTACAACTAGAATGTCACTTATACTTATAACTTATAACATACAACTGGAAAACTAGAAGCGGGCGCATAGCTCAGGTGGTTAGAGTGCTGCCCTCACATGGCAGAGGTCGAAGGTTCGAGTCCTTCTGTGCCCACCACTTTTATTCCGATGTCAGGAAGGCCGGAGTTTTATATCATGTTCTAACGTGGAGTAGATTTATATAAGGTCAAGGATCTCCAAGTATTCCTGGAGTCTTCATAACAGGCCCAAGAAAGCTCGGCTATCGCCTCGCAACTTCTTGCTGCCGTGCAGGAAATTTTATAATTTCCTGCACTGTAAAAAAGGAAAATTATCATATGTCGGAAGTTAATGTTTCAGGAGAGATTAAAAAGTTTGTAGAGCTTCAAAAAATTGATCAGGATATCTATAGTTTTAAAAGAGGCCTTAAGGAAAAGCCTGTTCTTCTTGAAGAGTTAAAGAATCAGTTTGAAGCGAAAAAGGTGCATCTTAAAGAAGCGGAGGATAATTACAAAGTTGTTTTGGTGGATCGACAGGCAAAAGAAGTTGATCTTCAGGCAAAGGAAGATGCTATAGCTAAGGCAAACATACATCTTTCTCAGATAAAAACAAATAAGGAATATACAGCCAAGATTTCAGAGATCGAAGGGATTAAAGCTGACAAATCAATCATTGAGGAGAAGATTCTTTTATCTTATGAAGAGGCGGATAAGGTTAAAGAAGATATAGATAAAGAAAAAGCCGCATTAGCACAAGAGGAAAAACTTTATTCAGGACAGAAGAAAGAAATCGAGGATGCGATAAAGGAGATGGGTGATAAGATTAAGGCTTTAGAGTCTCAGCGTTCTCAAGTCATTCCTGAGGTAGACAAGGCCAGCTTGGAACGTTATGAGAGGATTCTTGAGAATAAGGATGGATTAGCGATTGTTCCGGTGCAAGGTAGCGTGTGTGGGGGATGTTTTATGAATGTTCCTGCCCAGGTAGTTAATGAAATTAAAATGCATGATAAGTTGGTTTATTGTGAGATGTGCGCTCGCATCCTGTATCTGGAGGAGGATGTTGAGTAAGACATTAGAAATATTTACGGATGGCGCGTGTAGCGGAAATCCTGGCCCGTCTGGGCTTGGGGTTGTTGTTAAAGAAAAAGGAAAGATTGTCCGTGAGCTTTCGCTGGGAATAGGTGACGCGACAAATAATATTGCCGAATATATGGCAATTGTTTATGCTTTGCAAGAAGCTTTGATTATGCATGCTGAGAATGTTTACCTTTTTACAGACAGTGAGTTAGCGTGTAACCAAATTAATAAAATTTATAAGGTAAAAAATTCGAATATTAAGCTATTATTTGACCAGGTTCAACATTTGTGGACAGGATTTAAAAAGGTTTCTATCGTGCATATCCCGCGTGAAAAGAATAAGGACGCGGATGCTTTAGCACGTAAAGCGATAAAACAAGAACAAGCCAAGGTGGTTGCCTCTCAGGGGCAAAAAGAATTACAACGTGAATTCTTTTTTGATAAGGCCTGAGGGGAGGAAAGTCCGAGCTCCAAAGGGTAATGTATCCTGGTAACGCAGGACGCTGCGACAAAACGTCGTGGAAGGATTAGAGCTACAGTGACGATACCCTGCACCACACAGGTGCCGGGGGTGAAACGAGCAATCTCTGCATGGAGCAAGGCCAAATAGGGAGAGACTCAAATATGATTTTGAGACGGGGTGACCCGCTCCGGTTGGATCTCCGGGTAGGCTGCAAGAGTTTAGAACGTAAGTTCTAAAGTGAGTTGAATAACCATTGATCTCGGTTGTGAATATCGAGGGATACAAAACTCGGCTTATTGGCTTGTTTTTTTCTATGTATAACTTATCACTGAGAACTTAGAACTAGAATAGGAGGTTTTAAATGTCAGGGCATTCAAAATGGGCAAGTATTAAACATAAGAAAGCAGCAACGGACGCAAAAAGAGGGGCCGCGTTTACAAAGGTTACGCGTGAAATTACAGCGGCTGCTAAAGATGGAGGCAGTAACCAGGATACGAACATACGGTTGCGTACAGCAATGAACCGGGCAAAAGAAATTAATATGCCTAATAGCAATATCGAGAACGCGATTAAAAAAGGAACAGGGGAGCTCCCGGGTGTAATATATGAAAATGTTGTTTTTGATGCATATGGTCCGGGTGGTGTCGCGATTCTTATTGAAGGGTTAACTGATAATAAAAACAGAACGACTGCGGAGGTGCGAAGTATTTTAAATAAGAAAAACGGGAGCCTCGCAGGTGCGGGCAGTACAGCCTGGATGTTTACGGCGAAAGGATTTGTATCTATTGAGAAGGACAAGACAACGGAAGAAGATTTGATGGATATTGTTCTGGATGCGGGGGCGGAAGATATCAAGACAGAAGGGGATTATTTTGAAATAATCTGCGATCCATCTGACCTTGAAGCGGTTAAGGAAGCAATGAATTCTAAAAATATTCCGGCGGTAGCGGCTGAATTGACCAAGATTCCCGGTTCTACTGTTAAGGTTGTCGGAACAGAAGCGACACAGCTTTTGAACTTAATGGAAGCTCTTGAAGATCATGAGGATGTTCAGGCGGTTCATGCTAATTTTGATATTCCTGATGATGAAATCGAAAAAGCAGCCGAATAAGCCATGAGAATATTGGGTGTTGACCCGGGATTAAAGGCGACCGGATATGGTGTTGTAGATGTTCGGGCTAAGCATCTTCAGCAGGTTGAACTGTTGGAGACAGGTACGATTGAGCCTGAACAAAAAGGTGATTTTCAAAATCGTATCATCAAAATTCACAAGAATCTTGATGATGTTATTAATCAGTATTCTCCCCAAGTGATGGTCCTGGAGAAACTTTATTCCCATTATCGCCATCCAACCACTGCTTGTATTTTAGGCCATGTCCGCGGGGTCATTTGTTTATTATCCGCGCAGCATCAATTGCAGTTGGTTGAACATAGTGTTAAGCGGATTCGAAAAGCGTTGGTAGGTAATGGCAGCGCGACAAAACAGCAGACGCGTTCTACGGTCGCACATATTTTAAAGATAGATGCGCAAAAATTGACATTAGATGCGAGTGATGCGTTGGCGTTAGCTCTGGGGTATGCCGCGATGACATATTGATTGAGGCGGGAATGAAAAGTCGGGTCATGAAAGAGAAATATGATAGCAAAAATTTCCGGAAAAATAGTTGAGAAAACAGATTATTCTCTAGTTATTGATGTTCAAGGCGTTTGTTATGAAGTTTTAGTGCCGCTTGCAATTTTGTCACGTATCGATGACCATGTTGATGAAAAAGGTTGTATCCAGCTGATCACATATCATTATATTCAGATAAGCCCGTCGAGCGGAAGTCCGGTTTTGGTCGGGTTCCTGAATGAAATTGAAAGAGATTTTTTTCTGCAGTTTATTAAGGTGTCCGGCATCGGGCCCAGGGCCGCGGTTAAGGCGTTAAATAAACCAATCTCGGAAATTTCGTATGCGATTGATCATGGGGATCATAAGTATCTTAAAACATTGCCCGGGATCGGCCTGCAGAAGGCTAAAGAAGTTGTCGCGAAGTTGCAGGGCAAAGTCGGAAAGTATGGGTTGATCCAGGACGGTGGGGTTTCTGGTGAAAAACCTGTTGCCCTGGATGTTCCTGCCTGGCAAGATGAAGCCCTGGATGTTCTTTTGCAGTTGCAGTACAAGAAGAAAGAGGCTATGGACATGATTCAAAAGGCTCTTAAGAGAACACAGGATATTCAAACAACGGAAGAGTTGTTAAATGAAATTTATAAACAAAGGATAAGCGACTAATGGAAGGTTCAACGAATGATTACTTAAAAGGAGCAATTGAAGCGCTCTTGTTCGTGAGTGACAAGCCGGTTACGTTAGAGCAGCTCAAAGAAGCGATTGACAGTGTAGAGGCGGGAGAAATTCGCGGTTTGATCCAACAGCTAAAAGCTGAGTACGAAGAAGAAAAACGCGGGATGATGATTGTTGAAATCGCGGGGGGGTATCAGATGCTCAGCAGTCCGTCCTTCGCGGCATTTATCCGTAATTTTTTCAAGAAAAGGGTTAAAGAAAAACTAAGTCGTCCGGGCCTGGAAACTTTGGCCATTGTAGCATACAAACAACCGGTGTCCCGTTCTGATGTCGAGGTTATCCGGGGCGTTAACTCTGACGGAGTTGTGACAAATCTTCTGGATAAGGGACTTATTAAAGTGGTTGGGCGTAAGGATGTGCCTGGCCGTCCTTATCTTTATGGAACAACAAAGCAATTCCTGGAATATTTCGGATTAAAGACGTTAAAGGATATGCCAAAGCTTGGGAGTATTTCATCGATGATCGAGCAAACGCAGGAAAAAGATATGTTGCCGATTGAAGGTGATCAGCCGGTTTCTGAAGGGACAGAGGTGGCAGAGCAAGAGACTGTTGTCTGTGAAGATGTCGTGCATGAATCGTTGCCGACGGAGCAAACTCAGCAAGAACAAGAACCTGCTTTGAAAATTTCCACAGAAGAGGAAGTGAAGGTTTCGGAGGATGTTGTGCCGGCCGAGGAGACTGAGGTGGAAGAAGCTGAGGGAGAACAGGCAGAGGAACCGAAAGAAGAGATCTCGCAAGATAAAGAGGAAGAAGAACGACTTGCGGTGGAGGAAGCGACAAGGTTAAAAGAAGCTATGGATGATGTCAATCAGGGGAAAATTTCTTTAGAACCTGAGGAAGGCCAGCCTTCTGAGGATGCAGGGAGCGAAGAAAGCGAAGAGTTTTCTTCTGCGGAAAGTGTGTCCCATGAAGCATAGCCCCGGATTTAGAGAAACCCAAAAGGAATTGTTTATTTTACAGTATAGGAAAGTATAAAACAGACAACCATACTTTCCTACACGGCCGCATAGAAGATGTGAGCCGGTCAAAAATGAAAGGCGAACTTTCTTAGAAAGAGGTCGATTATGAGCCTAAAAGACAGCCGTAAAAATATTGATGCGATTGATGCGAAAATTATTTCACTCTTGAATGACCGGGCCGAGATAAGCCTGGCGATCGGGAAAGAAAAGGTGAAAAACAAAAAAAGTATTTATGCCCCTGGCCGTGAGAAGGAAATTTTTAAGCGCATTGAGATTTTGAATAAAGGGCCGATGTCGCAAGAAGCGTTTGAGGCGGTTTATCGTGAGGTTATGTCAGCCTCTCTTTCGTTGGAGAAGGCGTTGCAGATCGCCTACCTGGGGCCGGAAGCCTCGTTTACACATCTCGCGGCTCAGAAAAGGTTTGGGTCTCAGGTGTCATATGTTCCGGCGATTAATATCGCAGAGGTTTTTCAGAAAGTTGAAAACGGCCATTGTGATTATGGTGTTGTCCCTATTGAGAATTCGATCGAGGGAGCAGTGACACACACATTTGATCTTTTGGTTGATTCTGAGTTGAAGATTTGTTCGCAGATATTGCTTGAGATTTCACATAATCTTTTGTCAAAGGAGGCGAAAGATAAAATTAAAAAGATTTATTCGAAGCCCGAGGTTTTTGGCCAGTGCCGCAAATGGTTGCAGGCCGAGATGCCTAAGGCGGAACTGATTGACGTTTCATCGACAACCCGGGGAGCGCAGATTGCGGTAAAAGAAAAAAACGCGGCATGTATTGCCTCATCTTTAGCGGCAAAGGTTTATAAGCTGCGGATGATAAAAAAGGATATTGAAGATTCCGCGCATAATATTACGAGGTTTTTGGTGATCACAAATAATGATGTTCCTCCGACGGGAAAAGACCGCACCTCAATCCTGTTTTCAATTAAAGATAAGGTGGGGGCATTGCATTCGATGCTGGAGCCGTTTTATAAAAATAAAATTAATTTAACAAAGATTGAATCTCGTCCGTCGAAAAAGAAGGCCTGGGATTATTATTTCTTTGTTGATTTTGAAGGGCATCGGGAAGAAAAGAATGTGAAGAAAGCCTTGGCACAATTAGAAGATATGTGTAAGTATCTGAAGGTCCTCGGATCCTACCCCAGTTTAGAGCCATGAAAAAAATAGTTAAAAAGCGATTGATGAAAATTCAACCTTATCAGCCGGGAAAACCTATTGATGAGGTGAAAAGAGAACTGGGGCTAAAGCAGGTCGTTAAGCTGGCCTCGAATGAAACACCTTATGGCCCCTCGCCCAAGGTCGTTAAGGCCATGGCGCAGGCAGCGCGGGAGGTTAACCGTTATCCGGACGGTGGGTGTTTTTATTTGCGCAAAGAGCTTGCCCGACGCTTAAAGGTTTATGAAAACCAACTTGTTTTCGGTAATGGTTCTGATGAAATTATTGTGATGGCCATCCGTGCGTTTGCGGGAGAAGGGGATGAGGTCGTCGTGGCAAAGCCATCTTTTTTGATTTATGATATCGCGTCCAGAGTAAATGGGGCAACAGTTAAATCTGTTCCGTTAAAAGATTTTCGATATGATTTAGATGGCATGAAGAAAGCCGTTACAAAGAAAACAAAAATTATTTTTATTGGAAACCCGGATAATCCTGCCGGAACGTATGTCACGGCGGGGCAGTTGAAAAAATTTTTAAAGAGCGTCCGTTCCGATATTTTGGTTTTTTTGGATGAGGCATATTTTGAATATGTTAACGATAAAGATTACCCTGATGCTATTAAACTTTTGAAAGCGCATAAAAATCTTATCGTGGCCAGGACGTTTTCAAAAATGTATGGTTTAGCCGGGCTCAGAGTCGGGTATGGTATCGCGCATGCGGAGGTTGTTGATATTTTAAATCGTGTCCGTGAGCCGTTTAATATCAATTCCATTGCCCAGGCAGCAGCGTTAGCGGCGCTTAAGGATCAGTCCTATTATCGTCGGGTGGCCATAGAAATTGAACAGCAGCGCCAATGGCTTTATCAGCAGTTTGAGAAAATGGATGTTGATTTTAAAAAGACGGTTACGAATTTCATTTTGATCGATGTGAAAAAAGATAGCCGGATGGCCACGCAGGCCTTGATGAAAAAAGGCGTGATTGTCCGTGATATGAGTTTTTGGGGATTGAATACATATATCCGTGTTTCCATCGGCACAGAAGTTGAAAACAAGAAATTTATTAAAGCATTCAAACAGTTAGTTTGAAGATGTCGGTGCTGAGTCTGGATTGACTTTTCGCATCCCGCATTTAGAACTTCGTACCTCGTACTTGAAAGGACTACATAATGATTGTTATACTCAGGCCGGATGCAACTGAGGAGCAGTTGCGGCATATTGTTGAAAAAGCGGATAAGTTGGGCCTTACGGCACATGTCTCACGTGGGGTGGAGCGTACAATTATCGGGTTTATCGGGCCGGAAGATATCCTTCGCGTAACCCCTCTGGAAGTTTTTCCTGGTGTTGAAAGTGTGATGCCGGTTCTCGCCCCGTATAAACTTGTTTCCCGAGAGTTTCAAAAGGAGGATTCAGTTGTTGAGTTGAAGAAAGGTATTGAAATAGGAGGAAAGAACCTTCAGATTATGGCGGGCCCCTGCTCGATTGAAGGTTATGATTCATTGCTGTCGGTTGCTAAAAAAGTTAAGGCTGCCGGCGCAAATATTCTTCGTGGAGGTGCGTTTAAGCCGAGGACATCTCCCTATGATTTTCAGGGGCTTGGTGAAGAAGGTTTGAAGTATATTAAGGAAGTTGGTGCTGAGCTTGAAATGGCCACCATCGCAGAGTTGATAGATCCACGCGACATTGAATTGATGGATAAATATGTTGATGTTTATCAAATCGGTGCGCGTAATATGCAGAACTTTGCGCTTCTTAAGGAGGTGGGGGCGACAAAAAAACCGGTTATGTTAAAGCGGGGCATGAGTGCGACGATCAAGGACCTGTTGATGTCAGCGGAATATATTTTGTCAAAAGGGAATTTTAATGTCATTTTGTGTGAGCGTGGGATCCGCACCTTTGAGACCGCGACCCGCAATACATTGGATATTAACGCTGTGCCGGTTGTTAAGCAATTATCACATCTGCCTATTGTTGTCGATCCGAGCCATGGGACAGGACGCTGGGGGCTGGTCGGAAGCATTGCCAGGGCGGCAGTAGCAGCGGGATGTGATGGTTTAATGATTGAAGTGCATGAAAATCCAGAGGAGGCGTTATCCGACGGGGCTCAGTCCCTTGTTCCGGAAAATTTTACTGCTTTGGTTAAAGAACTGCGGGCGGTTGCCAGGGCAGTGGGAAGAGAGTTATTATGATTTTAAGTCGATATTTATTTCGTAAAGTAACAATCGTTGGTGTTGGGTTGATAGGCGGGTCGTTAGGCAAGGCGATTAAGAAACAAAAAATAGCTAAAGAGGTTGTGGGCTTGTCTCAAAAACAGTCAACGCTTTCGGCAGCTGTTAAAAACCATGCTATTGATCAAGGATACCAGGATCTTAAAAAAGCAGTTATCAATACCGATTTGGTTGTCCTTGCGACACCGGTGAGCATTATTCACGGGATGTTGTCGATGATTGGGCCGCATCTTAAGCGTGGGTGTATTGTGACGGATGTGGGTAGTTCCAAGGAAGAGATTGTTAATGCC
>JAGLHE010000171.1 GCA_023143685.1 Candidatus Omnitrophota bacterium | reverse complement strand
CAGGTCGTTGTTGACCGTCAGGGCGGGCGGATCAGCTATGTCAATCTGCTTCGTAAGATGTTTCCACAATTGGAGTTATGTATTGTGCGGCAGGATACGAAATGCAGCAGCTATGAACTTAGCGGCGAGGGGAAGCAGCTTAGAATTCATTTTGTTGTCAAGGCTGACAGCATTTCTTTGCCGGTGTCTTTGGCATCTATGACGAGTAAGTATATCCGGGAGGTTATGATGGAATCTATCAACCGGTATTTTCTTTCTCATTGCGACGAGATCGAGCCGACGGCGGGGTACTGGCAGGATGGGCAGCGTTTTGTCAAAGATCTGCAGCAAAAGGCCGGACATCTGCAGTATGATGCAGAAAAACTCATCAGAACGCGCTAATTTTGCAGTATTTTGCGGTAGTTTGAAAAGAGGCGCAAAACGCTGCATTCTTCTGCAATTTTTTGCAATCAACGTTTTTTTGGCAGTGAAAAGACCTGTTTTTTTGCAGAGTTTTTGTAGACATGTAAACTCGTGAGTAGTGAAAGAATGATTGCACCACGAAGGCACGAAGGTTCAAAAGCAAAAGATTTTTGACAGGATTAACAGGATTTGTGGTTAGAAAGTTAAAGGTAAAATAAAAGATATTAACCGCGGATTTCACGGATTAGTCGGATTATAAAATTAAGAAAGTTAAAAGCATATTTCACCACGAAGATCGGAAGTACACGAAGTTTTAAAGTTAAACGCTAATTTTTTTTTGCCACAGAGGAAAGCGAGGATGCAGAGAGTTTTAAAAATTGGTTAGAAAATAAAAGCAAAAACAAAAGAGAATCTTTATCCGCGGATTACTTGGATTAAAAAATGAAGAAAGTTAAAAGCTGAAAGTAGAGGATGGTTGGCTGCGGGGTTTTTAAAAATGAATAGACGCAACGGCTGGGCTTGTGAATTTATTCACAAGGGTTAGTGCCGCAAGAAAAAAGGCTCCTGACCCTTTAAATTTCCTCTATTGCCTTTTGGACTTTGGAAGCCTGTTGAGACATCTTTAGTTCATTAAATATCCTCAAAGCGGTTTGCCAGCTATCCATTGCTTTATCATATTGCTCAATTTCTTTATATATACTGCCTAATTCACAATAATATTCAGCTACTGATCTCTTTCGTTCGAAATACCCTTCAACTTCTAGTATTTTTATTATTGTTTCTAACCTTTTCCTTTGCGCCCCAAGGCTTTTTTTGCCAATGTAGACCACTTTCATTCCGTCGAGAATATTATAGTAATGACCTCTTTCCTGCTCAAATTCTTGCCGATTTCTTGAGCTTGGATTTGATAACTTTTCTTTATCATGTGTTTTTAGTGATCGTTCTCGTTGCCGATCTAGACGTTCTTTTTCCAGACGTTCAGCTTTTCCAAATTCATATTCATATTTTAGTGCGACCTCATTTGTGTTACTATTAATGTCAAAGAACAAAGTCAAATCACTTCCTGAAACATCTTCTAAAATTAAATCTTTGATTGAAATTACTTTATTATATTCCTGGCCATCCTCAATTTCAAAATGAACAGTTACCCAACTGGTTAATGGGCGATTAAAAAAAAGTCCCATTTTCATTTTCCCAGGTGGTATATAACCAGCCATGTTTCTATATTCCCCAAATTCGACATAAGCATAATCAATACCTTTATCACCTGTATTTCTTAGCGCCACATGCAAATCTTTAGGGACAGGCATACCAATCTTACTCCTATCTCTAAAAAGTATATTTTTCATAAAAAAAACACAAATTACAGTTAAAACCACAGCTAAAACTAAAACTCTAAATCTAGAGACCATTTTCATCCACCATTAAATATCACTCTTTTTGTCCTATTGCCATCAATTTTCATTCTTGAATTATGCCATTTATTAGGCCGTTTGTATTCCATGTGACCTGCATGACCTGCACCCAATTTCTGGTCCGCTCTTAATGCGAATTTCGATTTTCACATAACCTAGACAACTAAAGGTTCCGGGAACCTTTAGCTATCCCTTTAATTCTCTTAGGAATTATGGCAACATTCTTCCATATTCCCAAAGGGCTCTATCTAATATGCGTCTTTTGATTATTTTTACGTTAATGCCTTTTAGTTTTATATATGAAATTGATTTTTGATGTTCTTTGTAGAGTCCATTAAAGAAAGGAATATAAGTTTTTTCGTAATCTCTTTGCCATTCATAAAAATGCTTATTCGTACCGTTTCCTGTAAGGTTTCGCATTGCTTTCCAAACAAAACGGTCAAGGATCGGATATTCTATTGGGTCATTGAGATGACATAAGAAAGCTCTAGTAACTATTTTTTTATTGTTGAAGTTGCCAAGTACAATGCTTTTGCCATTCCAAAAATCTTTCCTATTGTCATAAAGCTTAACCCTATGCAAACCTTTCCATTGAATAATCTTTTTCAGGTTTTTTTCGGTTTTATCAGCAAACCAGTTAAAATATTCCGAGTCATTAAAGCAAAATGAATATCGGTTGATATTAAAACTCATAGTTTATTTTTTCCTTATCAAAATACCACCTAAGCCGAAGAGCAGTAGGGTTGCTGGTTCTGGGACAACCTCAAATGATGTTGAATAAGTGTCATCCCATCCGGGCTTAGTAGTATCAGAAGTCGTAACTACTAAATCGTAAGTTCCTATATCTAAAGTTCCAATATTTTCAGTATGATGCCATGACGTTACCGCAGGTAATCCATAACCGCCAAAAGTAATATCAAGATCGACCTTATTATCATAAATTATTACTTCAGTGCTGTAAGGAACTTCTCCGTAAGGGAGAGTTGCAAATACATTGATTTCAATACTATCTGAAATTGTCGGATTTTCAGGTGTGACTTGGACATCATCAATAATTCCTGCTTGCAGCGAAACGCATACACAAGTAATTACAAACAAAGTGAACACTAAAGTAATTTTCCTTGTGACCATCTCTTGCTCCTTTCAATTTCAAGTCCCTGCCTTCAATTTATGCGTGAGTTTCTCCGGGGCTTTCTCCTTTTGGTACCCACTTCCTAAACACACACTAACTACTCTATTTATAATACTATTGTCCATCTCTTTTATCAAGCAAAATTCGAGGTTTTTTTGTCGATATGCTTAAATAAGGGGAAGGGGTCGGATGGAGGTGGTTTTATCCCTGCGATTGCGCTTCGGGCTTTTGTTTTGTTTGCGGTTGGGTGTAGTGACAGCGAAATTGTTGCGTCTGGGTTCCCGCTTTCGCGGGAATGACGGGGTTGGCGTGTTGGGTTGAGTGATATTGTGTTTTTATCCCTGCGCTTGCGCTTCGGGCTTTTGTTTTGTTTGCGGTTGGGTGGAGTGGCAGCGAAATTGTTGCGGTTTGGCGTCCGCCTTTGGCGGACTTAACCCCGGATTGGTGAATCCGGGGCTAAATGTTTGGTTTGTTGTGTGTTGTGGAGATTTTGCTTGAAATGGGGTTGTTTTTTTGCATAATCCGGTGTTGTTTGGTGGTTTTTATTTAACATATTTTGAAAGATACGGTTTCCGGGGAGTTTTATTATGTCTGTTGATATTGCACGGATCGAGGGTTTGGTCGCCGAAAAGAGCGGGTTTGTCAGTTCGATATTCTCTGAGATGGATAAGGTTATCGTCGGGCAGCGGTATATGGTTGAGCGTATGCTTGTCGGGCTTTTAGCAAACGGGCATATTCTGCTGGAGGGGGTTCCGGGGCTTGCCAAGACTTTGGCGGTGACGGTGTTGTCGGAAGCTATCAAAGCCGATTTTAAGCGTATCCAATTCACTCCCGATCTTTTGCCGGCTGACCTTATCGGTACTCAGATATACCGCCAATCTGACGGTGAGTTTTATACCCGGAAGGGGCCGTTGTTTTCCAATATTATTCTTGCCGATGAAATTAATCGTGCGCCGGCGAAGGTGCAGAGTGCGCTGCTTGAGGCTATGCAGGAAAAACAGGTTACTATCGGCAGTGAGACTTTTGCCATACCTGAGCCTTTTATGGTTTTGGCAACTCAAAATCCGATCGAGCAGGAGGGAACGTATCCATTGCCTGAGGCACAGCTTGACCGGTTTATGCTTAAGCTTAAGATCGATTATCCGGCGAAGGACGAGGAGAGGCTTATACTTGACCGGATGGCTGCGACTAAAAAAGAGTTCGATGTTGCGGCTGTTATTTCGCCGGAAGAGATCATCGCGACGCGCGGGGTTGTCGACCAGATCTATATCGATGACAAGATCAAAGACTATATCGTTGACATCGTGCACGCGAGCCGTGAGCCGAAGAAGTACGGGCTCGATATCGCGGAGCTTATCAGCTATGGGGCCTCGCCGCGGGCTACGATCTATCTTGCGGTTGCGGCGAAGGCGAACGCCTTTATACAGGGGCGAGGGTATGTTACTCCGCAGGATGTTAAGAGTATCGGGATGGATGTGCTCAGGCACAGGGTGATCGTCAGCTATGAGGCGGAAGCGGAAGAGAAGACGAGCGAGGATGTTGTGAGCATGATCTTCGATAATATCGAAGTGCCGTAGATCGTCCAGAGAAATTATTTTTTTAGCGTATGCCTTATGCCTGCTGCGGGGTTTAGTTTTTGGTTTTTTTGAACTTTGCTGACATGTATCCTATCTCTTTTGTTTCGAGCGGCTGTGAGAATTTTTCGTCTACACGGATCGCATTGTAAACACCTTTGGCGTTGGGCTTATATACCTGGATACCTTCGCATGTGAATTCCGGTTTTAGGGATTCGATCAAATTTTTCGGTATGAGTTTGTGCGGTTCGCATGGAGTCGGGGGATGGTTGACATCTACTATCAGCAGGAAAAATCCGTCCGGGTGAGTAACCCTCTTTATCTCGCTTAGAGTTTTTTCGACGTTTTCGACGTGATCGAGCGAATTGAAGGAACAGACTATATCGCATTGGGCGTCGTCTATGGGAATATTTTCAGAAGGGGAATCGATGTACTCCATTTGGTGCCGGTCGGCTCCGAGGGCGAGGTATTCTTTTGCGAGAGGATCAAGACCAATGCAACGTGATGCCATCGATGCCCATTCGAGGCTTCCCCTTGGGCCGCATCCTATGTCGAGTATTGTTTTGCCCCTGAAGTCGTCATCGTCGAAGCCGAAGTGGGTGGTATAGAAATATTTGTAGTGGTCGTTGGATAATACGCCTTCGGATTTTTTTCTGGTTTTCCAGTAGGAAAGCTCGTTGTGCTCTTTCCAGCGTACCGGGCAAAGCTTTTCGGCAATTTTAGCTATCGTGCTTTTGGCAAGCCGCATTGTTTTGGCTAGAATCTTCACTTGTTCCCTTTGCAATTACTCTGATCCGACTAAGGCAGCCAATTATGAGGGGATGGCTGGTTATTGTCAATGTTATTACAGATATATCTTACACTACC
>JAGLHE010000170.1 GCA_023143685.1 Candidatus Omnitrophota bacterium | reverse complement strand
TTCTAGGTGTGCATGGCGTGCGACGTTCAACGGGCGACGTGTAACGAAAGGCGTGCCAAAAATATTCCACCATCTGCACAGTCAATGGGGATGTGTTCAATATAAAAAACCAAATAAATACAAAGGAATTACATTTTTTGAAGATATTAATACATCATCTTTTACAATAAAAGAATTCTTTAAATTTGTTTTTATTTGTTGCTTTGTTTTATTCTTTCCTCCAATTTCATAATCAACATTTCCACAATTAAAATCTCCGGCTTTTTTACGATAAAAAACCTTTCTTCCTGAGTTATTAAGAGCATTAATAAAAAACAATTCTCTAACTGTGCCAACATTGATTTCTTTGCCGATTTCCTCACATAACGTGTAGTAAAGTGAAGTATTATCAATAAATATTTTTTCCGGTTTTCTTATCAGGGAACCCCCTTTTTTGTTAGAAAAAATTAACGTCACTAACCCTGTTTCATTTAGAATGTTAACGTAATTACGTGTAGTTTTATCATCAATACCTAAATTATTTGAGAGGTTATGCGTATTGATATTTCCAGGAGGAATCGTCGCGAGAAAATATAAAATTTTAAAAAAGAAATTTAAATTCTCTGTTTTCAACTTAAAGAAATTTGATATGTCTTCATAGATAGTTTTATTTACAGTATTCATTAACTTTTGATTAAAAAATTCGTTTCCTTCAAAAATATACGGATAATACCCATACTTTAAATAATCATTAAAGTGGCCTTTTATTTTTGAGATTTTTGATAATTCAAATGATATATCCTGATAATTTTTCATTAATTCATCGTAAGTGAAAGGTGAAATATTTTTTTTTGTTGTGAAATTCAGATATTCTCGAAAAGATAATCCTTTTAGTTTGTGAATAACGCCTCGCCTTGTTAAGTCATAAGTGCCTTTAATTAAATCAATACTGGAACTCCCTGAGAATACAACCTTTATCGATGGGAACGCGTCATAAATATTCTTTAATTCCTGGTTCCAGTTTTTATATTTATGAATTTCATCTAAAAAGAAAATGCTGATATTTTCAGTTTCATAAGCTTCTTGAACAAAATCAAATAAGCGGACATTATTAAAATAAATATGATCAACAGAAACATAAAGAACTGACTTTAAATCTTTTATTTGCTCCTTAATGTATTGAAGCATAAGAGTTGTTTTCCCTGTACCCCTTGCCCCAACAATTCCCGTTAATTTATTTGATAAATCAAATTTATCATACAAATACCGATGTTTTTCGTAATTTGTTTGATTAATTAATCTTAAATAAGTATTTTGTAATGAGCTTATCACTTTAGACTCCAGTCTAAATTATCATCAATTTATTTAGAGTATACTCCAAACCCGCAAACATGTCAATAGTGCCAGTTTATTGGTGCGAACAAATACCCCGTTTTATTAAACGGAGACACTTCGTACTTCAAACAATTTCTTAGTGTGGTTTTGCGCATACTTTAATCTTTTCAACAATCGCATCCGCCGCCGCCCTCACCTCTTCACACAACCCTTCACCCATCGCGACATTCTTAGGCTGGATACCGATAAAATGAATCGCTGCACCTGTTGCGTCCGCGATCAAACATGTCACCACGCTCATCGGAACCATATGCGTGCTTAAAGTTGTTTCCGGGATAGCTTCCTCCGGGATCAACCGTACCTCACCCGGCTCACCCCCAAAATCCGCAGCATCCAGGATCACAACTGTATCCGGATTTAACGAAATCGCCTCATCAACAATGTTTTCCGGCGTGTATCCGGCATCCAAAAAGAATAGGGGACGGAGCCCTAACTCATCCTCCTTGTTGTCCGAGTTAGGGCTCCGCCCCCTGCATAAACACGAAAAAATATACGAACCAACCCCATCATCAGACCGGAAAGAATTCCCGACAGTGATAATAAGATTTGTCCCTTTAGAAAAGGTTAAAACTTTGAGGATATCAGCGGTTAATAAATTTGACATTCAAGAAATGCGCTGAACAGGAGATGCATGGATCATAGGCCCTGACCAGCATTTCCAAAAGGAGAGTTATTTCTTCATCAGTTTTATCAAGAATTTCCGGAACCAACTTTCGCATGTCATGCTCAATACTGTTGACATTTTGATTTGTTGGAATTATACAGTTAGCATCAACTATCTTGCCATCATCATCTACTTCATAATCATGAAAAAGGATCCCGCGCGGAACTTCCGTCACTCCAACCCCACGACCAGCCTTTACAGGAATCGTCCCTTTTTCATTTAAGCCCACAACAAGCTCTTCATCACAGTTAACACCTTTTGTCTTGAATTCTTCCAAAATACGAATACTATCCTCCAGACAATGAACACACTCAATTAACTGTGCTGCTGTGTTTAAAAACGGATTTATTGTAATCGGCTTTAACCCGACAGCTTCGGCAACAGCCTTTGCCTTAGGGTGCAATTTATCATAATTCAAATTTACTCTCGCAAGCGCCCCGACCATATAAGAATCCCGGCTTGCCTTGCAATGTTTTGCAGATGAATGAGGAACAACAAACTCATTAGTCACTGTTTTGTAATCAGCACACTCCACTTTAAGGCCGTCAGTTGAGCCTATCTTTCCTCCTAAAAAAGGATATTCCCCGTTATCATTTACGAGCCCGACATATTCCGTTTCCCGCTCAAAAACCGGAAACTTCAGCGTCGCCGCCAACGAAACAGTCTCATCCATATCCGCCTGCAACTGCTTCAGATAATCCAGCATCGTATCCAAATCTTTTTCGCGCGGCAACTTGGTAAACCCGCCAACGATCGCTGAAATAGGATGTACATGACGCCCAACCAAAACATCACAGACATCATTACAAATCTTTTTCATCCGCAAAGCACGCCGAACCACCTCATTATGAGTTTTAATCAACGGCACAAAACTTTTAACCCCTAAAAGGTCCGGAGCGACAAGCAAATAGATATGCAGAAGATGACTGTCCAGTGTCTCAAAATGAAGCAACAACTTACGCAATTCAATCGTTTGCGCGGATGGCGTAAATCCAATCGCGTTCTCAGCAGCCTGAATGGATGCCAAGGTATGCCCGCAAGAACATATCCCGCAAATTCGGGAAGTAATATGCTGTGCCTCAAAAATCGACCGGCCCCTTAACATCCCTTCAAAAAACCGGGGAGCCTCAACGATTTCCAAACGGCATTCTTTCAATGAACCGTCCTGAACATCCACTACAATATTCCCGTGCCCTTCGACACGCGTTAAATACTCGACATTGACCTTAACATTTCGTCCCATCTATTTGGTCTCCTCTACTTCCCGCACTTTATTGTACATATTCATTTTATTCTGTACCAAGTCGAGCGGAATATTATATTTTTCTAAGATATCAGTTTGACCATTTTCAGCAGGGTTCGTGACCATCCCGCGACACCCATAACAAATATTTCCGTTATTCACACACCAGGAATTACATCCCGCGCGCGTAACCGGCCCCATACATGTAACACCGCGTTCATACATACACACATTTTCGTTCAATTTACATTCCACACAAACAGCATCATCCGGAACACGGTACGGCAGTCCTGTCAAAGCACATTTTAAAACCTGGATAAATTCAGGAAGATAAACCGGGCAGCCAGGCACAACATAATCCACCTTTACAACCTGATGCACAGCCATAGTCGGGATGGTATCAAAAAATCGTTTGCTATCGCCATAAACATAATCCCGAATATCCTCAAGATCAAAGTTATGCTTCATGCCGTTAACACCACCGATCGCCGCGCATGAACCATAGGCAATAACAACAGACGCTGCTTCCCTGATTTCTTTAATACGCTCAACTGCGTGCGGCGTAGTAATACTTCCCTCAATAATTGCCACATCAAAGTCATCAGACTTCTCTGACATAACTTCCCGGAATTCCACAACATCAATCAAGTCCATCACATCAACAAGCATCTCGCCCATGTTAGCGACCTGCAACTGGCACCCTTCACAACAGGCAAAATCAAAAAAGGCAACTCTAGCTTTTCCACTCATAATTACAAGGCCTCTTTGTTATGTTTGATTTCATCATAAATAAAAACCGGGCCATCCTGACAGCAATAATACCCTTCAATCTGACAGTGTCCGCATTTACCAACGCCGCATTTCATGTGGCGTTCTAAAGAAACAACAATTTGACTTGTTGGAATTTTTTTATCTAAAATTTCTTTCACAACAAACTTATACATAATCGGCGGCCCGACAACAATCGCATATGTTTTGTCCGGATCAACCTCAACCGGCGGAATTAAGGTGGTGATAAGCCCGACTTTTCCATCCCATTCAGGGCTCCCTTGATCCACTGTACAATCCACGTTCACATTTGGCTTGGATCGCCACGCATCAAATTCCTCTGTAAAAAACAAATCTTTTGATGTTTTACATCCTACAAGGATATCAACTTTCCCAAAATCATCCCGGTTGTCCATAACATAGGCAATCAATGAATGCAACGGGACATTCCCGCATCCGCCACCGACAAAAAGAAGATCCTTACCTTTAAGCAACTCAACCGGAAACCCCCGTCCAAACGGCCCGCGGATCCCAACCGTATCGCCTGCCTGCATTGCGTGCAAGGCCCCTGTTACAGCCCCAACCTTACGCACAATCAGATCAAACGCGCCTTTTTTCGTTGGTGAAGAACAAATAGAGATAGGTGCCTCTCCTGCTCCGGGAACAGAAACCATCACAAACTGGCCAGGCTCGTAATCAAGGTCCATCCCTTCCGGCAAAGAAATCTCAAAATACTTTTCCAGCTCAGTTACTTGCTCTACTTTAAGCAACTCTCCCGGCATAACATCATAAAGCGATTTTGTTAACATTTCCTGGCTCATTATACATCCTTCGCTATGGCGTTAATTGTTTCTTTTAAATTTATCTTGGCCATGCAAGTACGGCTGCATCGGCCGCATCCTGTACACGCATACTGGCTGTATTTTGTGACAGGATAATTAAATTTACGCATATATCGATGTCGTTGACGCGCGTCGCGCTCTTCCCGAAAGTTCTCATTGCCGGCAACTTTCGCGAAGTTCTCGCTTTGGCACCCATCCCAAACACGATATCTTATTCCTGTATTAAAATCTAAATTCAACTCATCCCGGATATCGAAACAATAACATGTCGGACAAACAGCAGTACAATTACCACAAGTCACACACCGCTTACCAACATCTTCCCAAACAGGACTTTCAAAAGACTTGGTAAAAAGAGGCTTTAAATCCTCATTCGCCACATCCACTTCACATTTAAATATTTCCTCTTTCTTAGCGCGCAAATCTTTCAACTGGGCCTGCGCCGCGTCATCGGCATCTTCAAAACATCCTGTATCCGCGACAATCTTCTCGCCCTTTTCACTCGCCACATGAACAATAAAATCATCCGCAAGTTCTGTTAAAAAAAGGTCATACCCGCCGTCTGGAAGATGATTTCTCATCACCGCGCAGCTAGCGTACTCGTCACAATAATCATTACACTCTAATCCGATAACCGTGATCTTCTCTTTACGGTTTAAATAATTCGCGTCCTTAGGATCTGAACCCATAACAGTGTTCAAAAACTGAATTCCAGCTAAATCACAGGTATGCACCCCAAAAATAACCAATTCTTCATCGTCAAGAACCGGGGCCCATGTCTTTTCATTTTTATTAAATTCCTGAATAGTTTCACACTGCGGCATAAAGAATTTTTTGGGAGGCAAAATAGTCGGAATGTATTGAAGCGCAACTTCTTGCGCTTCTGTGACTTGTTCAAACGCGAACTGATTATATCCCTTAGCGATCGGAGCAACGACTTTTTGTGCAGAGGATAGCTTGGTGATGAAATCATTAAGGTTGGATTTTTTTAAAAGAACATATTTGCTCATTTGCACACCCTATGATTTATCGGTTAAAAAATAATTATTTTTATAGTATCACAAAACATTTAAGAGTCAACCCTAAATTCAGTGGACTTTCCCAGTTTTTTTGCATGGGCTATAGAAGAACAGTTCAGGGGGAACCTTAGATCGCGAGTTCCACAGCCGGTTGCCGATGAAAAGATTGTCGAATTACTGGATCGGTTTAGAAAAACTGAAACCACTAATTAGACACATTAATTTCTTATGGATTTACGCATAATCGCCCAGGACTTAAGTGCATCCTGATATTCCAACGCTGGATAGCCTAACATTTTCTTGCCGGCAGGGACATCGCTGATCACGACTGACGCTCCTGCAATAACAGCTCCGCTGCCGATCGCAACATGATCTTTAACAGAAACAGATCCAGCAATTACAACTCCATCTCCTAAAGTGACAGATCCTGCCAACCCGCTATTACCCGCCAGAATACAACAACGACCCAACTTACAATTGTGAGCAATTTGAACAAGGTTGTCGATCTTACAGCCATCGCCAAGAATAGTAGAACTAAACTTCGCCCGGTCCACACACGATCCCGAACCGATTTCTACTCCATTCCCAATGACCACATTCCCTATGTGCGGAATCTTCATCAAGCCCTTTCCGTCTGAGCTCGGACAAAAACCAAATCCGTCCGCACCAATACTTACATTCGGATGAAAAAGACAATCACTTCCAACTTGGCAACGTTCCCGAATAACTGTCCCAGGCCAAATCACAGTTTCACTTCCAATACAAACTTCATCAAGCACGGTAACATTAGGATACAATTTAACTCGATCACCAACAACAACGTCCTTTCCGATATAACATCCAGCCCCGACGCTGACAGCTTTCCCGATTTTTGCTGTTGAATGAACAACCGCGCAAGAATGAATCCCCTCTTCAAGCAAAGGCGCATCCGGCTTAAACAATTCCAACAGTTTCGCCATAGACAGATCAACATTTTTTACTTTAATCAATGCCCGATCAGCATCAGGCTCAAATTTCAATTCTTCATTAATGATTGCAACACAGGCCTTAGACTTTTCCCACAAAGACAGATACTTCTTATGGCCAATAAAAGCAAGATGGTTGCTATCTGCTAATTCCATCTGTTCGATTCCAACAACTTTCTGTGTCGTGTTTCCGACCAAAACCCCTCCAACAACTTCATTCAACTCTTCTACAAGAAAAGACTTCATTAACGCCTCGTTTCTATTTGTGTTAAATTAAGGACACCTGCTATGTTGTAACACATCCATTACAAAATCTCCGCTGCCCAATATTCTCTCATCACCAACTTCACGCTCATCAACTTTACGCTTAGCGGCTTCTTGCCAACCTCCTAAGCTACGAATCAAACCGCCTCAGCCCTTTTGCCAGCGGCTCTTAATTTCCTCATATTCCTCATCAGAATAATGCCTTTGATCCAAAAGGCTTGAGTCTAAAACACTATCCTGGGGAACAAAATTCTGAAGAACATAGGACCTGGATCCTTTTATTAAGGAAAGAATTTTTTCAAAATCACCCTCTTCAAATAAAGGACGGACGATTGTCGTCCGAAAAAGATAATCAACGCCAGAGTTCAAAATAATCTTGATACTTTTTTCGATCGCTTGTGTATCAACTTCAACTCCTGCCAAATCAGAATACTTTTCCAGCGGAGCCTTAACATCCATAGCAATAAAATCAACTAATCCGGCCTCAAGCAATCCTTTAAGTTTATCCGGATAGCTTCCGTTAGTGTCCAGCTTTATGAGGTATCCAATATCTTTAATTTTTTGAAGAAAGGAAGGCAAATCTTGCTGTAAAAGAGGTTCCCCTCCTGTTACAACCACACCCTGCAAGATATCTTTACGTTTTTCTAAAAACCGCAAGACATCCTGCTCTGGCAAGCTTTCTTTGTAACAGGAGGGGATCACTAATTCTTTATTATGGCAATAGGGACAACGAAAATTACACCCTTGGGTAAAAACGACCGCTGAGACCCGGCCGGGGTAATCAACTAAAGAAGATTTTACAAAACCGCCGATTCGCATATCTGATACGTTTTCCTGATAGCAAATTCTTCTTTTTTCCCCTTATTCCATTGTTTTACCGGACGCAAATATCCAACCACGCGAGAATAAACTTCACATTCACTCTCACACTTTAAACAATATTGATGTTCTCCGGCAATATACCCGCAATTTGGACACACGCTAAACGTCGGCGTAATGGTAAAATACGGCATCCGGTATCTTGAACAAACCGTTTTCACGAGTTGTTTTAAAGCTTCATTATCCGTAATCCTTTCCCCTACAAAGATGTGAATAACCGTTCCACCGGTATATTTCACCTGAAGAGGGTCCTGAAGGTCCAAAACCTCAAAAATATCCTCAGAATAATTTACAGGTAAGTGTGTTGAATTGGTATAAAACGGCTCTTTGTCTTGTGACCCTTCACCACCATTAGCACAAATAATGTCAGGAAACGCCTCTCTATCCACACGCGCCATGCGGTAAGAAACCCCTTCAGCCGGTGTCGCTTCCAAATTGTAGTTGTTTCCTGTTTCTTCCTGGAATTTCACCAACTTTTCACGCATAAAATCCAGGACTTCACCTGCAAAGGCCTGGCCTTGCTCAGTAGCAATGGTCTTACCAAACAAGTTCAGACAAGCCTCATTCATCCCCACAAGCCCAATAGTAGAGAAATGATTTTTCCAATACTGGTCAAACCGCTGCTTAACCGTGCGCAAATAGTATTTCGAGTATGGATACAGCCCGGATTCTGTAAACTCTTCTAAAACCTTACGTTTGACTTCTAAACTTTCCTTAGCCAACTCCATCAATCCCTCAAGACGAGTATAAAAATCAGCCTTATCTTTTGAAAGATACCCTAACCGCGGCAAATTAATCGTGACAACCCCTGCGGAACCGGTTAATGGAGAAGAGCCGAACAGCCCGCCCCCACGACTTTGTAATTCCCGATTATCCAAACGCAACCGGCAACACATACTTCGCGCGTCTTCCGGCTTCATTTCAGAATTTACAAAATTAGCAAAATACGGAATTCCATATTTAGCGGTCATCTGCCACAACAAATAAATATTCGGATTATCCCAATCAAAGTCTTCTGTAATATTATAGGTAGGAATTGGAAATGTAAAAACACGGCCCTTGGCATCCCCTTCCAACATCACATCCAAAAAGGCCTTGTTAAGCATATCCATTTCTTTTTGGAATTCTTTATATGTTTCTTTCCGCAACTTTCCTCCGACCATAACCGGTTGATCAGAAAAGTGAGGAGGAACAGTTAAATCAAAAGTCAAATTTGTAAAAGGTGTCTGAAACCCGACACGGGTAGGAACATTGACGTTAAAAACAAACTCTTGCAAAGCCTGCTTAACATCTGTATAGCTCATATTGTCATAACGGATAAATGGGGCTAATAGGGTATCAAAGTTTGAAAAAGCCTGCGCGCCCGCAGCTTCTCCCTGAAGTGTGTAGAAAAAATTCACGATTTGACCTAAAGCGCTACCCAAATGTTTAGCCGGTGCTGATTCCATCTTCCCTGAAGCCCCTGAAAAACCACCTTTGAGCAAATCCTGCAAATCCCATCCCACACAGTAAACACTTAATAAACCCAAATCATGAATATGCAAATCACCGTTATGGTGTACTTCGCGAATGCGAGGAGAGTAAATCTTGTTCAACCAATAAATCTTTGTAATCTCAGTGGAAATATAATTATTAAGGCCCTGGAGAGAGTAGGCCATATTGCTATTCTCATTCACTTTCCAGTCAAGCCGCCCAAGATATTGGTCAACAAGCCCAACCTGACTTTTTGATGTAATTTCGCGAATCTTGGCATGCTGATCACGATAAATTATATAAGCCTTAGCTGCCTGTCGATATGGGGAAGTAATGAGGACATCTTCAACCACGTCTTGTATCTCTTCAATCGTCGCGGGCCGGTCCACAATGAGCTGATGCAAAATATTTAAAACCCGGATTGTTAAATTCTTAGCCGCCTGCTTGTCAAACTCACCAGTGGCGGCTCCGGCCTTTTCAATCGCAGTTGCAATCTTTGCGAGATCAAAGTCAACCTCTACCCCGTTACGCTTGACAATCTTTGTGAATGTCCCAGTTGTCGCCATTGAACACCTCCCCGTTGTGCAATGTTTTCAGATTCTATCCTCTTCCCAAATATCATTCTACACACAATATATTGTATGTCAATAAGTAATTGTACGCAGATATGGTAGTCTGGGAAGACAGTTTTCCGTCATTAAAGTTATGGATTTCATACATCATTTAGAGAAGAACGCCCCCTGAAGAGGACATAAGACAAGACTTGTTAACGCACCCAAAGCAATAAAAACAAAATAAACTCGCTTGATATTTTGCTTGCTCGCAACTATTTTAT
>JAGLHE010000017.1 GCA_023143685.1 Candidatus Omnitrophota bacterium | reverse complement strand
GGGGATATGCCAATGTATCGCAAGATGGCAACACGTACACATGCTTTTTTGTTGTCTTTAATAGCAAAAAAGAAGATTACAGATAGTACCAATGGATTTCGCGCGATACGGCTTTCGATATTTCAAGATAAGCATATTGATATAGAGCAGGCGTGGTTGGACAAATACGAGTTAGAACCTTATTTGCTTTTTAAGATAATCAAACTTGGATATCGTTTTGAAGAGGCTAAGGTGACAAAGATTTATCCGGACAAAAAGTTGGGCTATACAAAAATGAAGCCGATCGTCGGTTGGTGGAGTATCCTTAAGCCTATTGTTTATTTAGGTCTTGGCATAAAAAAGTAGCTTTTTTACAGCATAGGAGAGGGTTTCATGAAAAAATGTACGCGCTGTAATGTGGTGTTTTATCTTAATGAACGTCTGCGTTGTTTGTATTGTGATACACGTTTGATAACGACCGATACAGATGACCCTGCCAAACTTAGAAAAAATGTTGTCCAGGCCGACCGGTTAGAGGGGGAACATCCTTTTGTCAGGTGGCTTCTTAAAGATCGCGGGATTGAACGGCATGGTCGAATGCAGTTTATGATCGGGAGTTATTTTAGAGTAAGGACATTCAAGTTTATGTATAACTTTAGCCGCAATGAAATGAGGATGAATAAGGACTTTAAGCGGATACTTATTCAGCCGTTATCGATTATGTCGTTTTTAACAATCCCCTGGGTGATTTGGAACTTTATTGATTCAATGGCGATTCGATTTTTATATAACGCGCATTGTGAACGGTGTAATTGGAAGTATAAGAAGTATGTGTCCGGGCAAAAACATCAAAGAGATGAATGTGAATATTGTCTGGAATATTCCGCGTTGATGGAAGATGTTCTTAATGGCCGGATTATTCAGACCGAGCCGCGGTTTAAACGTCAGGCGTACCGCAAAGTGACCGCGGGAAAAAAAAGTGCTTACCATGATTTGTTCGCTTTAAAAAGTCAAGTAGATTCTTTTTTGGACGTAACAAGTATCTGGTTTTCTTTGTTGATACTTTTGTTCCTGGGTGTTCTTCTGTTTTTTCCTGTTGCGATTAAAATGATTTTCCAGATGCAATCACAAGATTACCTGTTTATTATGTTTCCGAATATGATGATGTAAGATTAAAGGAGTTGACGATGAGACTGTATGGGAAAAATCCTGTTTTTGAACGTTTAAAATCTAATCCAAGAGGGATTAAAAAAATTTATATCCAGCAAGGGCATGAAGACGCGGGTTACGTTTATAAAAAGGCGAAAAAATGGGGGATCCCTGTTTACTCGGTTCCTAAAACAAAGATTCAGAAAATTGCCCGCAATGTTAATACGCAAGGAATTGTTTTAGATGTTGATAGTTTTGAATATTTGCCATATGGGGAACTTTTAGAAATTGCACAGAACAAAAAGATGTCATTGCTGTTTCTTGATGGGCTTAATGATCCACAAAATTTGGGGGGGATTATTCGCAGTGTGGCGTGTTTAGGCCATTTTGTGATTATTTTGCCGACGCATAAATCAGTGGCTGTTACAGAGACTGTTTTGCGAGTGGCCTGTGGGGGCGATAACTATGTGAAAGTCGCGCAGGTAACAAATTTGAGCCAGGCGATTAAGAAAGCAAAGGAAGAAGGTTTTTGGGTGGTAGGGTCTGTTGTTAAAGGGGGACAGGAACTGACAGAGGTGAAGATGCCCCATCCGTTAGCTTTAGTTATTGGATCTGAACAAAAAGGTGTCCGGGAAGTCATTCAAAAGCAATTGGACGTTGCTGTCACAATTCCTATGGCGCAGCCGCGGATGTCATTGAATGTTGCTCATGCGACTACGGTTTTTTGTTATGAGGCGGTGCGGCAACAAAAAGCAAGACGCAGGCCGTAATTTGAGAAGGAATTTGAAGATATGAAGAAAGAAAAAAAGAAGCAAGTAAAAGCAGGAACACAGAAGAAGCCGGATGAAATCGTCGCAGCGCTTGATTTTTTTGCTGAAGCAGGATTATTAAAAAGGATTAAACGAAGTGGATGGTGGGTGGCAGGGATTGATGAGCCGGAAAGTGTTGCCGAACATTCTTTTCGTACGGCGGTCATGGGTTTTTACCTGGCTTATCTTGAGGATGTAGACCCTCTTAAAGTGATTTCGATGACATTGTTTAACGATATCCACGAGTCCCGTATTAATGATTTACATAAGATGGGACATTATTATATTGATTTTAAAGATGCTGAAAAGAAGGTTTTTAAGGACCAGGTGGAGAATCTTGATAAAAAAGTAAAGAAGGCGCTTGAGGGGTTTCGTCAAGATTACGATGAGCAGGAAACAAAAGAAAGTATTGTTGCCCGTGACGCGGATATTTTGGAGTGCCTTATACAAGCAAAAGAATATTATGACCACGGCCATCAGGGGGCGCGTCTTTTTTTTGATAAAGCACCGGATTATTTAAAGACCAAGAGTGCCAGGAAAATGTGGCAAAAAATTAAAAAATGGGATAGTAGTCATTGGTGGCAGGATATTGTCAAGTTTGAACGATAGGTGAGCGCAACGGGCGACGGAATGAGAGCTGAGGGTTGACTGATGCGGAAGAAAATTTTGAAGTATTGTTTGTGCGGTGTGTTATTTGTTCTGGTCTTTGGAATGACAGGGTGCGCGAGTTTGGGGACGTATAATCCTGCTACAGGGCGGAGAGAGCTGATTATAATCAGCACCCCGGCAGAAGTTTCGATGGGGCAGGATATTCATCATAAAGTTCTTAGGGAGTATGACCTTGTCCCGTTGGAAGATCCGTTAAGTCGACGTGTACGAAAGATCGGGCAGAGGGTTGCGCAGGTTTCAGATCGCCAGGATTATGAATATCATTTTTATGTTTTTAAAGAGGATGAGATGAATGCCTTTACAACGCCTGGTGGGAATATTTATATTTTTAGCGGGTTGGTTGAAAAGCTCAAGACAGATGGAGCCATCGCGAGCGTTTTAGCTCATGAGATTGGTCATTGCGCGGCACGGCATACGGTTAAAAAGTTTCAAGCCGCTTTGGGTTATAATTTGATAGGTAGTTTGATTTTTAGTCAGGTTGAGATGGGTGAACAGGCTCGTCGGATCGCGCAGATGAGTTCAGATACTGCGATGCGGCTTGTCTTTTCAGCCTATAGCCGGCAAGATGAGTACGAGGCAGACCGGTTGGGCGTTAAGTATTTAGATTGGTCTGGATATGATGTCCGGGATATGATCAAGGCGCTTGAAATCCTCAAAGCAGAATCAAAAGGCCCATCAGCGCCGTTAATTTTAAGGTCGCACCCATATTTGACAGATCGGATTAGAGCGATAAGGAAATTGATCGCTACAAAATAAGTTGTAACCGGTGAGTTACTGCTTAG
>JAGLHE010000169.1 GCA_023143685.1 Candidatus Omnitrophota bacterium | reverse complement strand
TTTTATGGCCGTGTAGAAATTTCGTCTGGAGTCTTTTGAAATTCCTATACTAGCAACCGTTCATCCGCTCATATCTGACTTTAACATCATACTAAATATCTCAGTTTGCGCAACAAAAATTATCTCGTCGAGATTATGACACCACTACCCAAGATTGACGCGCGCCTCTCAATTCTCTCTTTTTTCTCGACGAGACTACAACACATTATCTGAAATTTAATATATATTCTTATTCGTTAAAAAATAATGATATATATTAACCTTGATGCCCCGGCTTTTAATCCCACAACAATTCTTTAACTACACCCAGCAAAGACCTGCAATCGTATGACTTAGTCAAATAAGCATCCGCCCTCACCCTCTTGCTTGTCTCAAGGCCTCTCTCTTCCAGGAGTGCCGTCGAGAGAATAATCGGGATATCTTTATACTTTTCTTCAAACTTCAACATACGACAAAACCGAAACCCGTCAAGCCGCGGCATCATCACGTCCAGGACAATCAAATCAGGTTTTTCCGTACGCGCCAACTCCAACCCATCCAACCCATTCATCGCCGCAATAACATCATACCCGTTTCTCGCCAACCGGTTCCCTACAACATTAACAAAATCCGGCTCATCGTCGACAACCATTATCTTTTTAACCTTACCCTTCATCCGCTTGTCGATCTTACGCAACAAACCTTCCGTATTGAAAGGCTTAACGATATAATCGTTCACCCCCTCCATCTCAAAAATATCCTGCATTGCCTCTGCCGCTGTCAACACAATGATGGATGTCTCTTTTAAATTTCCTATCCTGTTAAACTCCAGGACAAAAGTATACCCATCCATCTTCGGCATAAAAATATCCAGGATGATTATATCCGGAAAAAACGTTTTATATTTTTCAAGGCCCTCTTCTCCGTCCTTCGCTGTTTCAACAGTATACCCCTGCGCTGTCAGCTTTATATACAGCATCTTTGTGATGACCTGGTCATCATCAATAACCAGTATTTTCCCTTGCTTGTCCATACAGCTATCCTCTTTTATATATATTATTAATAACCTAATTATATCCTAAATCAATCAAACAGAGATAAAAAATTCTCCTTTTTCGTAACCGGCGAGTTACTGCTTAGGGTGAATGGTGTAAGGTGTTCCGCACGCAGTTTCGAAGCGAAGCGAAGATGTTTGAGTACGGGATACCTTGCACTGTTCGCACTAAGCAGTAACTCGCCGGTTACCCTTTTCTTTTGACCCATCACTCCTACCGAAAAGAAAGAACCACAAAAAAGCCAGGGCAACGATATCCACATTTCAGATATAATTACCCTGGCTTTATTTTTACAAACAGTTTCTTGATTTTACGCTTCACCCTCACCTTTTTGAGAGGCCAGGAATTGATAAATGGCAAAACGGTCATTAACATCTTTTTGCGCTTTTTCAAGAAGATCTTTGGCTCTTTCCGGATGACTCTTGGTAAGCATCTTAAAACGGTTCTCGTTATAAGCAAATTCCTCCAAAGGAATCTTCGGCGCTGCTGAATCAAGGGTTAATGGATTCTTACCTTCCAGAGTCAACATCGGGTTATACCGGAACAAATTCCAATACCCGGACTGAACAGCTGATTTTTGCGACTGCAAATGCTGTGTAGTCAAATTGATCCCGTGCGCGATACACGGACTATAAGCGATAATCAAAGACGGGCCATCATACTTTTCTGCCTCAAGAAAAGCCTTAACCGTATGTTCATCTTTAGCACCTAACGCAACACTGGCCACATACACATGGCCATAAGACATCGCGATTCGAGCAAGATCCTTTTTCCCGATAGGCTTACCGGCAGCAGCAAACTTCGCCACAGCTCCACGAGGTGTTGACTTGGATGCCTGTCCGCCTGTATTAGAATAAACCTCTGTATCCAGGACCAGGACATTGACGTTTTTATCAGAGGCAAGGACATGATCCAGGCCGCCGAATCCGATATCATAAGCCCATCCATCTCCACCGATAATCCAGACACTCTTCTTAACCAGCATATCTGCAAGGCTCAACAACTGTTTCACCTGAGGAGAATCAACAGCTTTAATCTTTTCTTTCAAAGCTTCAACACGCTCGCGTTGCGCAAAAATATCAGCTTCATCCGTTTGGTTCGCCTCAAGAATCGATTTTACTAAATCAGAACCTATTGTAGATTCTAGTTGTTTAACGAGTTCCTGTGCATATTCTGTTTGTTTGTCTATAGTAAGACGGAACCCAAATCCGAACTCCGCGTTATCTTCAAACAACGAGTTTGACCATGCCGGGCCTCGCCCTTTTTCATTTTGTGCCCACGGTGTTGTTGGCAAATTCCCGCCATAAATAGAAGAACATCCCGTCGCGTTAGCCACAACCATCCGGTCACCAAACAATTGAGAAACTAATTTAACATACGGGGTTTCGCCACATCCGGCACATGCGCCTGAGAACTCAAACAACGGCTCTAAGAACTGCGCACCACGAACATTCAACTTAATTTTTTCACGGTCTAAATCAGGGATCCCTAAAAAGAAATCCCAATTCTTCTTTTCCTGTTCACGCAAAGGAAGCTGTGGAACCATATTGATCGCTTTTTTCTCCGGCTCAGCCTTGTTTTTAGCAGGACAAACTTCCACACAAACCTTACATCCTGTACAATCTTCCGGGGCAACCTGAATCGTATACTTCATCCCGGCGAGATCCTTATCTTTAGCATCAATCGACTTAAACGTTTCCGGGGCTTTTTCAAGAAGGCCGGCATCATACGCCTTAGCCCGGATAACCGCGTGAGGACATATCATCACACATTTACCACATTGGATACAAGTATCTTGTTCCCAAGCCGGGATCTCTTGAGCAATGTTACGTTTTTCCCATTTGGTTGTTCCCGTCGGATAAGTCCCATCATCCGGCAACGCACTCACAGGTAACGAATCACCACACCCGGCAATGATCTTCCCTGTCACCTTTTGAACAAAATCCGGTGCTTTATCAGAAACAGCTGCTGCCATTTGAATTTCACTTGTTGCTTCTGCCGGCACTTCAATCTGATGCAAATGGGCCAAGGCCTGATCAACCGCGTTAAAGTTCTTCTGAACAACCTCTTCACCTTTTTTACCATAAGCCTTCTTGATTGAAGTCTTAATTGCCTCAATCGCCTCTTCCTTGGGCAAAACTCCTGAAATCGCGAAGAAACATGTCTGCATAATAGTGTTAATCCGCCCACCCATACCAGCGTCACGAGCAACCTTGTATCCATCAATCACATAAAACTGAACTTTCTTCTCAATGATCTGCTCCTGAACTTTTTTCGGAAGATGATTCCAGACCTGGTCTTTTTCATAAACACTGTTTAACAAAAAGACCCCGCCTTCGGTCAAAGTACCCAGGACATCATATTTCTCAAGGAATGAAAACTGGTGGCATCCCACAAAACCGGATTGGCTGACAAGGTATGTCGCATGAATCGGGTTCGGTCCAAATCGCAAATGCGAGACCGTGACTGACCCTGCTTTTTTAGAATCATAAACAAAGTACCCCTGCGCATGGTTAGGTGTATTTTCTCCAATGATAGTAATTGAATTCTTGTTCGCCCCGACAGTTCCGTCGGAACCTAACCCGTAAAAAACAGCACACACACCGTCCGGGTCTTCAATAACAAAATTCGGATCATATTCTAAACTGGTATGAGAAACGTCATCATTGATCCCGACCGTAAAATGATTCTTCGGGTCATCTTTCTTCAATTCATCATAAACCCCTTTGACCATCGCCGGAGTAAACTCTTTAGAAGAAAGGCCATAACGTCCACCAACAACAGCAGGTACCGGATCAAATGTTTTTGTTTCAAAAATAGCATTTACAATATCTTGATAAAGCGGTTCCCCTACACTTCCAGGCTCTTTGGTCCGGTCTAATACCGCGATCTTTTTAACTGTCTTTGGTAAAGCTTCAATAAAATGCTTAATTGAAAACGGACGATACAAGCGAACCTTTAAGACCCCGACCTTCTCACCATCCGCAACAAGTTTATCCACTGTTGATTGCGCTGTCTCAGCTCCGGACCCCATCATAATGATCACACGCTGGGCATCTTCCGGCCCATGATAATCAAACAATTTATATTGACGGCCAACCACCTTTGCGAATTTATCCATAACCTTTTGTACAATTTCCGGACACGCTTCATAATACGGATTAACCGTTTCACGCGCCTGAAAATAAACGTCCGGATTCTGAGCTGTTCCACGCATAACCGGATGGTCCGGGGACAATGCTCGCTGACGATGCGCAAAAACCAATTCATCGTCGATCATGGCCTTAATATCTTCTTCACTAAGCTGCTCAATCTTTGTTACTTCATGAGAAGTACGGAACCCGTCAAAAAAATGAATAAACGGCACACGTGCTTCTAACGTTGCCGCGTGAGAAATAAGCGCTAAATCCATGGCTTCCTGAACGCTGTTTGACGACATCAAAGCAAAACCTGTTTGACGGGTTGCCATAACATCTGAATGATCCCCAAAAATCGATAACGCCTGAGCCGCAACCGAACGGGCCGCCACATGAAAAACCACCGGCGTTAACTCTCCGGCGATCTTATACATATTTGGGATCATCAATAACAACCCTTGCGAGGCTGTAAAGGTGGTAGTCAACGCCCCTGTCTGCAAAGCACCATGAACAGCACCCGCAGCACCCCCCTCACTCTGCATCTCCTGAACAAAAGGGACAGTTCCCCAGATGTTCTTCTGGCCCGCGGCAGACATTTCATCCGCCTTCTCCCCCATCGCTGAAGATGGCGTGATCGGATAAATAGCGACAACTTCGCTGAGTTTAAAAGCGACATAAGATGCCGCTTCATTTCCATCAATTGTGATTTGCTTTCTTTCCATTATTTATTAACCTTTCATTTTAATATTATAAATCCCTTTAACCCAAAAAATGCATTTTTGGGTAACCGGTGAGTTACTGCGGGGGCCAAACAAAAACCTCACAGCTTTTTGCTGCACCTATACTACAAAAAAATTTTCATTTTCTCAAGGATTACTTTTAAACAGAAATTTTTATGATTTGCATCTGGACATTTAATCCGGGATATCATTCATCCCAGTTGACGATATCATCATCACTTTCAACACCGTCTCGACCTACTGAATACAAATCATAATCATAAGTGCGGTGTGTTCCGGGACTCGTATACTTATACTCTTGTTTCCACGCATCTAAAGGCTTTTTCTCTAAATAAGGCCCTTGCCAGTTTGGAGCTGAAGACGGCTCTTTTTGAAGAGCACCCAGACCTTCAGCGGTTGTAGGAAACGCTCCATTATCTAACTCATAAAGCTTTAAGGCGGTAGGGATGTTTACTTCAATATCTGTTTTCACAACCTTTTTTCTCGCCTCTTCAGATCGTCCTGACAAACGAGGGGTTACCATCGCTGCCAAAACCCCGATAATAATAACCACGATCATCAATTCAATCAAAGTAAATGCTTTACGGTTCATTGCTTCCTCCCTCCAAAAAAGTTCGCCTTTTAATCTTGTAAACTCACGTCTTCTTTAGCTGACGTACAGGAAAGTATTGTTGTCTGTTTTATACTTTCCTGTACTGTAAAAATTTATTTTTTCCTATCCACCATTCGCTATTACCCATTCACCATCAATTATTTCTCATACTCTACCACAAGATTATCGTTCTACCCACTGTTTTATTTTTTCATTCTCCATCACAACCGCGTATTTTTTTCCTTCCCCTCCTAAAATTTCTGTTGTCACATTTAATGAAAAAGCTGTTCCGGAAACTCCCAGCAAATTTTTACTCGCGAGCTCAATAATCAACAACTCCTG
>JAGLHE010000168.1 GCA_023143685.1 Candidatus Omnitrophota bacterium | reverse complement strand
CCAGTCAGCATCCCGCCCAAGCATTTCCATGCCTTCTTCCCAACCCTCCCGAAGCACAAAATTCTTATTAATGGTTGTCATCGTGTCAACTTTGTGTACTTTAGCAATATTTTCAAGAACATCTTCAATCTCCTGTCCCATCTCAATATATCCGACGAGGATATCGCCGTCATAAACCGGTCGCACCACCCGCAAAGTGAAAGTACCCAAGGGCCCCAACTCAATTCCTGAAGCGATTTTGCCGGTGCGCTCGGCTTCACGCGCAGTGAACCGGTTGATCAGGTCGCCGTCCTTTTCAGGTTTATGCACCCGCAGCAGGTTCACCCGGTCGGGTCGATGAAAGTAAAAATGCGTAATATTATGTTTCATTTTGAGTTCTTGAAAGACCTTGGCATAATCAGCAAGCAGGCGTTCTTGATCCTGTGCCTTCAAGGCTTCACGCAAGCCTGAGTCGAGTACAATAATCTCCTGAAGAACTGACAGTAATTTAGATCGTTCTTTTAACTCTTCTGCCATATCATCTGAAATCAGCGTATACATATGCTGGTCATCTTCATACAGGTTATTTTTCTGCATGCTTACCAGGATAGCTACGAAAAAACCGACCAGCAGTACTAAAACAATACAAAGCGGAATCATAAGACTCAACATAATAGGTTTCGATGTTGGAGCAGTATCGCAAATTGAAAAAAACACAGACATGATCGCGACCAGCAGTACAAACACAAAAACCACTGGCACCACCGATCTTACCGCGATATCCTTTCCCCAATCGGAAGCGTCAATGTCCGCATCCAAAACCGCCAAAACCTCGCCTGTTTGTTCGCAGATAATGGGAATAACAGCACTTACCCACGTACCCCACTCGTCAGGGAGCGGCCCTTCAACAAAAGGCTCTCCTGCATCAAATACCTGCTGAAGCTCCAAAGAAACGCCATCATAGAGATCACCTGGCAGAGCAGGTGAAGACTCAGCATCTTCAAATTGTGGATGAGGGTCTACGAAAAAGAATACGGTTCCATCGTCCTTGCGGCCCATAAGATAAAGATACTTACAGTTATTGATATCTTGCCTGGTGACGGTGAGACGTTCTTTAATCCGCAGATATTCAGGTAATGCGATATCTGCCTCTGTGCCTGAAAGAGCCTTAATATCCTCTGCATTTACCATGTGTGCCACAAGCTGCGTCCTGGCAAGCAATTCTTTGCGCATCTGACCATCAACCCTCCACACAAAAAAGCTGGTACACAGTGCCATAACAACCAGGCCAATCCCCCCCAATGCCACCCAACATAAATTAATTGACGAAAAAAAACTTTTTATTGATTTACTATTCATCATGCTTCCTTATATTCTTACAATTCTTCTTACAATCCATCACCGGCATATGCAAATTCACTTCCCATTTACTCTTTATTTTTAAAACGGCAGCTTAATAGTGACTAAAGCCCCTCCTTTTTCCTGATTCGCAACCGTGATACTTCCATCATGTGCCTCAACAACCTGCCTGGCAATTGCCAGGCTCAGGCCTAAACCTTCATGGTGTTTCATGATATCTTTAACAGCAAACAAATCAAAAACTTTACTTAAATGCTCTTCTTCAATTCCTACGCCTTGATCAGAAATATTGATCAAGCAGTTCTCCGCATCCTTTCGCATTTCAATATTAACCTGCCCGTTAGTTGGAGAAAATTTAATAGCATTATCAATGATAAAAGTCAGGGCCCTAAACATATAAGTCTCATCAACATCCACAGATTCTATATCTTTGCTATCAAAAAGAACAGCAATGCTTTTCTCAGCTATTTTCTTCTCTAACCTTGTTAATATGGTATCAATCATTTGTTTTATTGATTGCGATGACTTTGATATAACAACCTTCCCTGCTCTAAAATCGCTCATCAAAAGCACCTTTGAAAAAAATTCATGTAGATTTACTCCCCCCTTTTTAATATAACCAACAAGCTCCTTATGTTTTTCGGATAAAGATGAATCTTTCAACAAAACATCAGCAAACCCCAGGACAGCGTTCAAAGGACTATTTGTTTCATGAGATAGAAGGCTAAGAACATCAGATTTAATATTGTCTGCCTCCTCAACAGTTATGAGTTTTAAATAAATACGGATTTTCGCTCTTAGTTCATCTTTATTAAAGGGCCTTGGCATATAATCATCAGCGCCTGAGCCATAACCCGCCAGCCTTTCTTCAATCATTGCCTTTGCCGAAACCATAATTATTTTACAATATGGTGCCAGCTTTTGTGACCTTAGGCGTTCACATGTTGTATATCCATCAATCCCGGGCATCATGATATCAAGCAAAATAATATCCGGTTTAAATACCGGGACTTTTTCCAAACATTCCTCCCCGGAAAACGCTATTTCCAGAACATACTCATCCTCCAACAAATCTTTAAGAATTTCAACATTGGATTGATTATCATCTACTATAAGAATTTTGTTTGGTCGCGACATTTCCCCTCCTTAATTTATCTAACAATTTTCTCAGGCCTCTTCTTGTTGTTTTAACTCTTTATCTATATCCTCTCGCGATACTACACCATCCTCGACAAGCATTTTGCCAAATTTCTTTTTGTTGCACAAATCTTTTGCGATTGTAAAGCGAAATGTCGTTCCACCATCGGGATTATGTTCAGCCCAAATATTACCATCATGGCCTTTAATGATTTCCTGACATATAGCAAGGCCTAACCCTGTCCCTCCCGCACCACTGCGGGTCTTGCTTGATTGCACAAACTTATCAAACACAGAATCCATTTCATCTTCCGGAATTCCAACTCCATTATCTTTTACCGATACTCTGACACAATCTTTTTGATCTTCAACGCTACATTCAATTTCGCCATCTTCCTGTGAAAATTTTATGGCATTGCTCAAGAGGTTCCTTATAACTTGTTCTATTCTTGCGACGTCAAAGAAAAGAGTTAACTCCTCATCAGACGGTACTCTCTTTATTTTAATATTCTTCTTGTCGGCCATAGGTATAAATTCATCAACTAAACTATCCAAAATACTATACATGCGCGTTTCAGCAAATTCAAAAACAGTCTTTTTAGCTTCCAGCTTCGTCAAATCTAATATATCATTAATCAAATTCAACAATACTTCTCCCCCTTGATTTATTTTCTGAAAATAATAGCGGGATTTTTCATAGTTGCCATTATCAATCTTTTCAATCCCTAAATCAGAAAAATTCAGTATCCCATGCAAAGGCGTCCTGAGTTCATGACTCATATTCGCTAAAAATTCACTCTTTGATTTATTCGCTAATTCTGCTTTTAATACCGCCTTCAAAGCAAGCGAAGTCTTTTCGGCAACCTTTCGTTCAAGGCCTGCAGTTTGTCGACGAACTCTATCTTCAAGCTCTTTTTGAACCGTAATATCTCGCCAGAGGCAAAGGAGCACCGTCTTACCTTGATATACAATTGAAGTCAGTGAAACCTCAACAAGAAAGTCCTCACCTGTTTTTTTGCGATGCGTCCATTCAAATTGATGAAACCCCTGTTCGAGGGCTATTCTTTTCATCTCATCTGCCTTATCCTGGGAACTTTGGCCATCCGGTTGTACCGGTGGGGACAACTCCGATGGATGAATCATCAAAAACTCTTCTCTGTTGGAGTATTCGAGCATGCGGGCAGCGGTTTCGTTAGTATCAACAAAGGCCTCTCCGTCAATAAGCAGCATGGCATCACGGGAAGAGTGCAGGACATCCATAAAACGCTGCTCGCTCTGCTTAAGCGCCTCCTCCGTTTTCTTTTGTCTGGTGATATCCACAAATGTCTCAAGAAGAACATCCTCATTGTTAAAGGTGATTTCTTTGACTGTCTTAATAATAGGTATTTCCTTCCCATCAACTCTCCGCAATATCCTCTCAGAATTGTCCACTTCCTGTTTTTGATCCAGTATAGGACATTCATGCTGCTGGGCCGGGCAAAGATATTCACCGCACTTTTTTCCCACCAGAGCATCGAGATTCTCAACGCCGGACATCTTCACAACATTCTCATTGGCCCATCTGATTTTCCTGTCCTTACCAATGATTACAACCCCGAAAAAAGCCTTTTCCAGAATAATTCTTGTGTTCTTATGTGCTTTTTGAAGTTCATCTTCCGCCTTCTTGCGCTCGGTGATATCTTTTGCAACGTAGACTATATCAGTTATCTCACCTTTATCATTCTTCATTGCCGCGCCGTTTAAAAGCACCGGGATTCTGCTGCCATCCCTGGTCTTCAAATATATTTCATAATTTGATATCATCCCGTTTTCAATCAATTTTTGAAATTTTGCACCTTTAAAACCATTTTCTTCAAAAACTATCAGGCTTATATCACTTCCGATTAATTCATCTCCAGTGTAACCCAACAAACCACAGGTAGCTTTATTCACGACTCTGATCGTGGCATCCGGTTTAATCACAATTAAGCTATCGAGCATGCTTCCCATAATATTCGCCACATAATCTTTAGAAACAGTATTCTGTAAATCCTCGATCATTTTATTAAATGAAATCGCCAGATGGCCTAACTCATCATTGCTCATGACCTCTACCTTAGCGGTCAAATCTCCTTTTCCAATAATTTCCGTCGCGGCAGTCAATTCGACAAGGGGCCTGATTATCGTTCGCGATACCACAACCCATAAGACAAAAGAAAAGAAAACCACAAATATAAACACAATCACTGCATTAAATCTGGCGATTTTATGCACGCGGTCGGCTATAGCTACGGAAGCGTCTATATTTCTACGCGCCAGGGCTTCTTCTTTCTTGGCCGTCTCCCAGTCCTGATCACTAACTTCATCCAACTTCTCCTTATGGATCAAACTCTGAATAAAAGCAGCTGTTTCCTGCTCTAATAAATCGAATAGCTGATTCTCTCCTGTAGCGGAAAGCACAAACTTATCATACAGTTTGGATATCCGCTGTGCCCTGGCTTTATTTTCCGCAGTGGTGGCAGCAGTCAAAAGTTTTGTCTCCCATTTTTCAAATTCAGCATTGCGATCTTCAAATTCTTTTTTAAATTCATCATTATATGATGTTGCAATTTTTTTATCAGAGAGCAGATATTCTGCATCAGCATGTCTTGCTACAAGAAGAGCCACCTTCATCTCCATAGCTGAATGGATGATGGCATCATTGCCCATATTTTTCTCTTTCATCTCCCCTAATAATTTTAGAAGTTCATCGCCTTGGGCATCGCGCTCTTTCATCTTGGCCATCTTCCGGGTATTAAAATTAATTCGCTCCTTATGAGTAGTCATCATCGCCTCTGCCTCTTTTTCAAACTCAGCACCAACCTCCATAGCAAACTTATGATGCTTTCTCAACTCTTGCTCTCCAACAAACATATGTTTAATCCCCTGATTAATATCCTCCTCATATTTGTCATGTTCAGCCAAAAATACCCGATAAGCCTTCTCATGTTCAGGAAATTTCCTGGGATCAATCTCAATAAGGTACTCTACCAGAGCATCCCGGGCTGCTATTTTATTCAGCGTCATCCCCATAGTTGCATCAACCAGACGGGCAGCCTTGATAGTTATATCATCTGTTGACTTCTTGATCCTGCGCAAACTCGTGAGACTAACTACACCGCCGATAAACACCAGCAGCAATACCGCAAGCATAATAAGCCCTAACCTTCTTGCTACTGTCATACTCATTAATTAACCCTCCACTTTCATGTAAAATAAACTCTCTTGATAGTTTTGATTGCTCGCACCTATTTTATGGCCGTGTAGGAATTCCGCACATTGACTCATCCTGATTTTTCTAAAACCCTTCAAAGGCAAATTTTTCTTCTCAAATAATTAGCTTACTCGAACTTTACCGCACATTCAACAAATAACTTGACCATTTGACCATTTATAAAATCAGCTCTCGAAAAAACGATTCACCCCCAAGTTGATGAGTTTTGCAGTCTACGCAGACTAATTAACTTTTTTCATGTTCCGAAAAAGATCTGCGTGGGAACCTGTTAAACGGAACCACGCGAATGAGGACACATCAATGGTAGGCAGACAAAAGAAGTATTTTTTCCATAGTAAGAAGATAGAACTACTAATCCCTGGCTGTAAAGCCTGGGACATCTAGTCTGAAAATTCTTTAAAATACAAATACGCTTTTCTAAGCTGACGTTTGAACGGGCTGTCTTTGCCGTTTCCCTGGCCTACTATTCCGAGCCATTCTTCATGCCCCCATCCGTCAGGAGACCCAAAAGGAAACTGCGGTTTTATCTGCTGAACATCCTCAGGGTCACCGACACTATCCTTCCACCATTCGTCAAGAAACTCAAAAATAAACCCGCCTATAGAATTTCCCTCGCCATAGCCTCCGGCGCTGTTTAAGACAATATCTTTAAATTTTCCCTTGATATATTTTAACTGCGCGTTTTGGTCCTCGCCTTCCCCTTCACTGTAGGCGTCGCATCCATATTCAGTAATTACAACAGGCCTGTCAAACAATGCCCTGGCATCTTGCCATAAGGACTGAAATCCCGGCGCGGAACGATAAGAATTTACACCTAATATATCAAGTTCCGGCGCATGTTTTTTATAATAATCCAGAAGGTCCAGTTCTATATTGCCTACGGCAACCGGATGATTGCCGTCTATTTCGTGTATCATCTTTGCCACTTCGTTAAGGAATGACGCGTATGCCTGTGGATATAAGCCGGCGTTTGTCCTTGTGGCATTTACACCATTATAGTCGAGGCTCATATTATTCTCATTGCCCAGTATCCACATAAGAACAAACGGCTCGTCCTTTAAGTCCATAACCTTTTGGCGTACAACTTCTTTCATCGACTTAAGCTGCTGGGGATCGGTATAATCTGTACCCTCATCCCAACGGGCTCCCGAACCTAATGTATACGCCCCAAGAAAATCACCGACAGCTACCATAATGCCGAAATCCTCATACATTTTTCTCAACAAATTTTTATTGATCAAATCCGGATCATATCTGTCTTTAGGATTATTGGGGGCATATAATCTTATGGTATTTATCCCGATATCTTTAAGCAATTTAAAATCACCGACACTTTTTTCACCGGTGTCCTGTAAATTATTGTTATTAGCATCTACCCACGCATCATACGCGGCGTCAATTAAACCGTTGTGGTTGTTATCCGCGAACATCCATCTTTCCATAAAATTAAAATCGGTATGAGGGCCGGCACCTATCTCTGTAGGACTATATGATATTCCTCTTACAAAAAACGGTTTGCCGTCGACAAACATCTGCCAGTGACCATTATTAAACTTAACAATATTTACTCTGCCGCCGCCTCTTTTTTCTGCAATATTCATCTTCGCCAAATCCGGCAGACCGGCTATTTTTTGTTTTAATGTGCGTTTAACCAGGAACCCGGGATGGACCATAATTACATCATCCCGCGTATCAGGGTCATAACCATTTTTTACCTCAAATTTATAATCGGTATAATCCAAATTAAGCTCCGGATAATCAGCAGCTAATCTTTTGATATTAAACATAGCGGCCTGAGAAGGATACCATACAAAATCATGATTCTCACTAAAACAATAAGCCCGGGGATAAAAAATAATAGAAGAATAATACGCGTTGATCGCCGGCATTATATGCCCGGCATCTTCCATAATGCTCCCGATAAAGAACATTTTTGTGCCGACATCCATATTAGACTGACTCCAGATATAAAAAGCCTGTTTCTTATTATCGTAGCCTAAACTCTCCCACGCATTGTTTTTAAATATCCCTTTAAACTTCCACGTGACAAGTTGCGGATCCTTTCTTATTGCAGGCTCGTTAGGATAAAAACCGGCAATAGAATCTTTTTTTAACCCATCAAAATCATTAACCCTGTAAACAAATTTATCCGTGCCGGCATTTACAAACCCTCCGTATTTCTGATAATCAATAATAATATTCTCAGGCTCGTCAAAAAGCTCGAATTCCGAATCCGGCAGGATTTCTCCCTTCATTATCTGGTAAATCAACTTTTGATTAGGCGTAACATTACCGACAGAGAATAGATTACCATTATTCTCTGACAATACAGGCGCACCTGAACAGCCTGAAACGATCAATAATGATGATACAGTTAACATAAAAGAAATTTGCTTAAAAAACATAATACCCCCCCCTCATATGCCGGTATTTTCAAGTATTTTCTTATTCTCTATAATGACTGCAAAAAAAACAGGACAGAAATAATTCTGCCCTTCTTATTATAGTAAGGTGGTTCCAATTGTCTAGGCCAATATTTTTGGTGAGTGGCTTAAAATATCTTATCTTACAAAAAAAACGAATAAATTATATAAAAAACTTGAGGCACCTCCTTTTTGCCCAAGAAAAACCTTGTTTTTTCTACTTTTTTGCGCATAAAAATATTCTGGTATTCCTATATGTTAATAATGTATACTTTAATTGGGAAATAAAGCAGTGCTATTGATAAAGGCAAACTGTTTCGAAAGAACAGGACCCCTAACGGGCGATGGCGCCTCATCCTTGAGAAATCACATAAACAACTGCCATCGGCAAAGCCAACAGGCCTAATACCAGAAAATCTGGTAACGGTGGCTGGGTTGCCAAAAGCGAAGTTGCACTTCATTTATTATTGCAAACTCGCCTGAATTATGCGGGCGGAAAGCAATAAGAGTGTTAATAGTGCTTAGGCATCCTACTTCCTGGCAGAACAAAGGAAGCGTTGGCTCAGCGTTAATTTTTAAACCCATTCTTTCGAGAGAGAGAATGGGTTTTCTATTTTGGCGCAAGGGAAAAAATAAAATGATGCCTACGATTCGAAAGTTGATGCATGACCATAAAAAGACGGCATTTATTATATGCGCCATTGTCCTTTTTGTATGGATAAGTATCACGCTGACCGTCAATGTGTTGCTTTCAAAAACCAAAGATACCGCGAGCAAAACCGCAAGTGACGCGCTTACATATCAACTGTCGATTGGAAAAGTGACCTATTCATTCCCAAACACGGTAACAATTAAAGAAATCGCGATAGCTCCCAAGACAGGCCCAACACTTAACGTCATCCACTTCCCTTCTATTAAAGCAAAGTTCTGCATAAACCGCTTGATCTTTAAAAAAGAAATCTGTATCACAGAAATCCTGGTCGATGCCCCTTATTTACGGTGGCAGAATTTTTGTCAATTTATCAGAGAAAATTTTATAGTTCTCCTGGACACGCTCAAGAAAATACCGAAAGCCGATGTTGAAATCACGTTCAGTGAGTCTGTCATTAAGCTCATCGATAACAATTATGGACCCGACCACCTTGATGTGGATTTTGTGTTCACCATACAAGGAGATAATGTAAAAATTTCGGGCACACTGGATGTGGAGAACGAAGAACATCTGGCAAACAAAAAAAAGAACCCTGAAAAAAAGCCGTTCCTCACGTATGAGCTAAGAAGCCGGTGGAGCGAAGAGGCCTTCTTTCTTGATTCAATTATTTTAAGCGGTGCGAGCCTGTATTCAAAATTCTGGGGACAGATTGAAGGCGACCAACTCTACCTTAAAGGCTTCAGTTTCGCAAACACCACTGAGACACACGCCAAACCGACAAAAACCGTTCAACCGCTCAACATTATCGATCGGGTTAAATTTTTTCTGCGTACACTCAAAGGCGGCAAGGCCCCGGTCAACGAACTAGCCCACTGCAACTTTTATTTTACGGACCTCGACTGTGTGATCAAGGCGGCGCTCCCGAATATCGCCATTACACGTTTTGACGTGAGATTCAATAACGCGCCGGTAACGCTCCGGGGCAACATTACTTTATCAGATCCTCCTACATTCGACCTGAAGACAGTCTTTTATCCTGCCTTTTTGAAAGACAAAGGGATGGGAGACCTAAAACAAACAGATTTTAAAATATCCGGTAAACTTGAGAATGACGCTTTTCATGTCGACAGCGGACTTAAACTACAATTTATCGACAACACCACATCTATGGGCACGCTCACTACGGTGGACATTACGGCTGATGATTTTATTTTTGATTTTTTCAATTATCCGCATTTGAAAATTGAGTCCAAAAAAGGACGAGCACTCTGGATCATTAACGGCAATAAACACACAGTATCGGTGAGCGACCTGCATGCGGTTTCAAATTTTAATTCTTCGGATATCAAAGAAATCGACGTAAGCGCCACGGCCTACGAAGGCAAGGTTAACGGCAAGCTCCTGATCGATACGACCGATTTGCCCTTCCGGTTTATGGCGAAGGCCGGACTTGATGACTTGAATGCCAATAAACTTAAAGAGATCCTGGTACACTTTTCAAAAGTACATGGCCGGCTAAACAGCAATCTTGAATTCCGGAGCTATCCTCAATTTGACCTGAGAGGCGACATTGACATCCGGAATGGACATCTGAAAAACTTTGATTTCTTTAAGTGGATGTCGGATACGTTCGGCCTGCACTCACTTCTGGACGTTTATTTTCATAACACCAAAACCAAGTTTATTATTGAACCCGGCCGCGCCGGGATATATAACATTGATTTTAAAGCTGAAGATGTTAAAATTTCCGGCGACTTTTATATCAAAAATAATGATATGGCCTCGAGCATAATCTCGATGTCATTGAACCGCGGACTGCTTGAAACCGCGAAAGAGTTTAAGCCTATTCTTAATTTCTTTAAAAAGGACGTGCCGTTTCTGGACTTTGATTTTCAGCTTTCCGGTCCGATGGGAACGATGAACTTCCTCTGGCTTCCGAACTGGACCAAAGAACGAATCCGTGCCCGCATACCGAATTTTATCGAGCGTAGTATCGAACGACAAGTGGATGAGGAGTTTAAATAGGCAAGGGACGACGATTAATAAATTTTGGCTAACCCTGAAAGATTTTCGGCTAAATTTTTAGCCCCCTATCTGATACATCGGCTGCGCGATCGAATTAATCCTGTCTGTAGGTTTCATTGCGATAACTGATTGAAGAAGTTTGGGATATTCCGATTTTTCTTTATCACGAAAATTTATCCCTTTTTTCACCATAAGGCAAGCTCTTAAAACTCCCTGCGCCGTCAATCGCAATCTTGAACAAAAACAACAAAACGGCTGTGATTCGGAGGCAATAAATCCAATCTGCGCACCGGCCAAAGTCCTGAAATTAAATGATGTCGAATCACAATTCATTGATTGAGGCGTAAGTTTATCCCTCAACTCTATCCGCTCTATAATCTCCTGAGCTGAAATAAACAATTTTGCATGTTGATCATGATGCAGGCCGATTTTCATAAGTTCCAAAAATCGTACTTCAATTTTCTGTTTCGCCGAGAAATCAATAAAATCAAAAATCTCATGATCGTTAACCCCTTTAAGAAGCACAACATTAACCTTCACATGAAACCCCATCTGCTTAGCCTTTAAAATAGCGTCATATGCGACATGAAATTCATCTGTCTTTGTAATTGCATAAAATCCTCTTTTTGTAAGGCTGTCTAAACTGATATTAATATATCGACATTGTGTGCTTTTTAAAAAAGGAAGCTTACTTTTTAGCGTAACCGCATTTGTTGTAACCCCCAATTTCAAAAGATCGAGAGACGAAAGCCCCGCCACAATCTCTTCAAAATCTTTTCTTATTGTTGGCTCGCCGCCAGAAATCCTTATTTCATCAATCCCTGAATCAACAAGACCCGAGCAGATATGCAATAATTCCGAAGCCGTCAGCAACTCCGAAGGCCGAAAAAACTTTGCATTCGACGGCATGCAATAAAAACAACGGAAATTGCAGGCATCTATTAATTGCACTCTCAATTTATGAATCACACGTCCATACGGATCAATTAATTGATTCTGTATATTTTTCAAAGACATTGTAACAACCCCTCCAAGTGTTAATTATATTCAAACTTTTTAATGCCTCATACCTTTTACCATATCAAGAGCATGCGGGATAATATCCAGAATAATTTCCAAAGACTCCCTGACTCCCCTGGGACTACCGGGCAAGTTAATTATAATCGAACCCCGCCGCAACGCGCTTATTCCCCTGGAAAGCATTGCCTTCTTTGTTTTTTTCATACCCTCTAATCGTATGGCTTCAGAAATCCCCGGAATAATTTTATGAGCTATTTCTCTTGTCGCCTCCGGCGTCACATCCCTTGGCCCTAAGCCCGTCCCCCCTGTCGTTAAAACAAGTTGAACTTTCAGATGGTCACAATATGTTATTAATTTATCCTTTATTAGATCCGGTTCATCCGGGACAATCTCATAGCAGGCAACTTCACCATCTAAATTGTTCATCATGTCAATAATAACCTTCCCGCTCGTATCCTCACATTCCCCTTTTGAACATCTATCGCTGATTGTTAGAACTGAAAATTTAAACATCTTTCATTACCTCAATTGTATCGCCGGTAGAAATCGTTCCACTCGTTAATGCTTTGACGAATATAGCCTCTTTTGGAATAACACAATGATTCTTACTTGCTTCTCGAGGACAATATTCATAACATTCCTTCCCGATCTTCGATATTTCCAAAACAACCTTTGAGTTGATTTTGAGTTTATCGTGTAATTTCAAACTGGTTAAATCCATATCTATCGTGGTTATGTTTTCGGAAAAATCACCAGGGACAAGGTTCTTTTTCGTCTCACCAATTCTTGCGCATTTTCTCTGCCGCCGAATGCCTTCAATCGAATGCAGGCTCACCTGTTTAACCGTATCCCCTGCGCGGATATCGGACTCCAAGCCAAAATTTCGCACAACCTTAGCCTGTTTAACCTCCACACAAGACGATCCTTTCATCTCGCTTAAATGGATTGAATAGATTCTTCCGTCCATAGAATATAATCCGCCTTCATACCTTTTTCTAATTTGGAAACGTTCTCGTCAATGGCCATGAATCCATTCACCTTTGTTAAAGAAACAACATCACCCGAACCATGGCCCTTTACCGGATATATTTTTGCCAGGCCTTCCTTTGAAGGCTTTATCACGGCCTTAACAAAATGTTTCCTCCCGGGATTATGACAAAAATTTCTTCCTAAAATTCCTTTCAAAAATTTCGGTTTATACCACGTCATACCCTTCATTTTATCTATCGCCGGCTTAATAAATAAGTTAAAAGTCAAAAAGGTTGCCACCGGGTTCCCTGGAAGACCAAATACAATTCCGTTCTTACTTATACCGAATAAAAATGGTTGCCCCGGCTTCATCCTGACTTTATGAAAAACTATCTTAACTCCTGATTTTCTTAAAATATGCGGCACAAGGTCATAATCGCCCATGGAAACTCCGCCCGTAATGATTAAAACATCATCACGCAAACCTTCCCGGATACTCTCGGAAAGTTTCTCTTCCCTGTCCTCTACAATCCCCAGATAATTTGCAGTCAAACCTTTTCTCTTACAAAGAGAAACCAATAAAGGGCCATTGCTATTATATATTTTATTTTTTCCAACTTTTTTACCAGGCTCAACGACCTCCCCCCCGGTATTAAGAATGGCGATTTTAGGCTTCCTGTAAACCCTGACTGTTTTCTTCCCTAACCCCGACAAAAGGAGGATCTCAGGGCCTCGTATAATACTACCTTTTCTTAAGACCGTTTGCCCCTTTTGAACGTCTTCCCCGCACCGGCAAATATTCTTCCCCTTAGAAACATGTTTCTTTACTGTTACCCAGGAACGATTATCAACTGACGTATCTTCAATCATAACAATGGCCTCAACACCTTTCGGAACAGGTGCTCCTGTCATGATTTTAACACACTCCCCTTGTTTAATTGTCCGTCGATAATGCTGCCCCGCCTCAATAAACCCGACGCGTTTGAGTTGCACCGGGACATGCGCTGTATCCTTGACTTTGACACCATAACCATCTACCGCGGACTTGTTAAAAGGAGGCAAATCCACCGGCGAGAAAACATCTTGAGCAAGCACCCTGTCAACGGATTCAATAACCTCAATGTTTACTGACGACAATCGAGCGGTGTTTTTGGAAACAAATTGTAATGATTTGTCAAATGTAATCATATTCGGATCTCAGACTAAAGAACTTTCACAGAAGCAACCTTAAAGGTAACCCAAATTTTTCTTCCAATATTTAACTGCAGGCGATGAAAAGACGCCTGTGTAACAACAGCACAAAATATGACTCCCACATCAACAAACACCCGCAGGAAGCCATTAACCTCTTCTATCTTGTTTATCTTTCCTGAAAAACTATTACAGGCGCTGGAATCAAACTGTTCAAGAGAAAGAACAATATCTTTGGGATCAACAACTACAGTAACCAATTTATTTTCACAATAAACCAGTTTTAACACCACAGTGTCAGTTAACTTAAGAGCATACAGGTCATTCTCCTCCTTTACCAAAACTCCGGAAAATACATTTTCGCAACTTATTTCTTTAATACCTCCGTTGATCATAGAAACAACATTGTGTGACAGCCTGTATGCCTGATCAAATGAATGCGTTGCGACAAACACCGTCGTCTGCCTTTCTTTATTCAAAGCAAGAACAACCTCTTCAATAACGCGCGTACTGTTTTTATCAACATTGCTTGTCGGTTCGTCTAACAACAAAACATCCGTATCCAGCACAAGAGTTCGAGCGAGCGCAACTTTTTGAGCTTCTCCACCCGAAAGCCGGCGGACATGTTTATCACTAATGTGTGATAACGAAAGGGTTGCCAACATTGAACCGGCCCTCCTCCTGATTTCACTTTCCGGTATCTTTCTTAATTTTAATCCATAGGCAACGTTATCGTATACACTCATATTGAACAAGTAAGTATTTTGTAAAAAATAGCCTATTTGTCTTCTTAAGGAAACAACTTCCCGCGGATTAGAATTATCAACCGTCTTCCCTTTGAAAGAAATCTTCCCTTCTAATGGCTTATCGAGAAATGAAAGAATATTCAAAAAAGTTGATTTCCCGCATCCATTCGGCCCGACTAAGGAATAAATTTTGCCCTTTATAAAACAGCATTTCTCTATTTTTAATGTAAACTCATTAAATTTTTGTCTAACCCCTTCCAGCTCATAACAACTCATATTTTGCTCTTTTCTGCAACTGCGTGAATATCAGATTGATAACAAGAGAGATGGCCAAAAGGACAACTCCTAACGAAATACCCAAAGCGAATTCCCCCTTACTGGTTTCCAGGGCAATAGCTGTCGTAATATTACGGGTATATCCCCTAATGTTCCCACCCAGCATCATAGAAATACCAATCTCGGAAAAAGCCCGCCCGAACCCAACAACAACAGCGGCGAGAATACCATATCGCGCTTCATGTAAAAACATAATAAGGCCTTGTTTATAATCAGCGCCCATCGACCAAATCGTTTTCCTGACCCTCCCGTCCAGGCTTTGAATAGCTGTTATGGTCAATCCGGTAATGATGGGAAGGATGAGGACAAATTGGCCGATAATCATTGCTGCCGAGGTATAAAGAAGTCCCATCTCACCCAACGGCCCTCTCCTCGATAAAAATGAATATAACATAAGGCCCACGACAACCGTCGGGATAGACATGAGTGTATTAATGATGACAACGAGGGTATCACGTCCAAAAAATTTCTTTTCCGCCAAAAAAATCCCAAGAGGAACGCCAAACAGCACGCTCAATAGCGTCGCAGAGGTTGATACTCTGATTGATGTAAAAACTATCCGCAAAAACTGCGCATCGAAAGTGAAAATAATCCTGAACGCTTCTTTTACGCCGGCAAAAATATATTCCATTATCGAACCTGTTTATTAGTATTAGCCATGAACAGCCGATGTCCTCTCATCATGTATCCGTCAATCATACTTTGACATTCTACAGAAGTAAGCCACGTAATGAGATCCATTGCCAGTTCATGTTTAACATGATTATGTTTATCAGGATTTACAGCAATAACACCGTATTGGTTAAATAAATCCTTATCACCTTCAACCATCAATTTCAAACTGAGATCATCCTCATGGTCGATATATGTGCCCCGATCAACCAAGACATAGGCGTCTTTTTCATCCGCCATTCTCAGGGTAGTACTCATCCCTTGGCCGGCTTCATAATACCAACTCCCTGGCTGGGGTATGATATTTATCTGTTCCCAGATACTTTTTTCTTTCTTATGCGTTCCGGAATCATCGCCACGGGAAATAAACAATTTCTCTGCCGCATGTATTTTCTTAAAGGCTACTTTAGCATCTCTTAAACCGGTAATTCCCGCGGGGTCACCCTCCGGGCCAAGAATAATAAAATCGTTATACATCAACTGCCGCCGGTTGACGCCATATTTCTCCCTGACAAACTTCTCTTCAGCCTTTTGGGCATGAACTAAAACAATGTCAACGTCCCCATTTTCCCCAAGTTTAAGAGCCTTGCCCGTTCCGACAGCAATAACATAAACATTGACATTATGCTTCTTTTCAAAAGGCTCTAAGATGTGATCCAGTATCCCTGCTTCCTGAGTACTGGTTGTCGTCGCTAATTTCAATGATTCTTTGGCAAAACCAGTATTTGTGAAACATGCCAAAAAAAGGAATACCGCTGCCATAATGAAAAAAAGGTATACCCGCCTTGCTCTTTTTAGAAAACCGATAAAATTATTCAACCCTTTCTTCTCCGCTGTATATATTCATCCTTTGTCCCCTGGCAAAACCGATAAGGGTTATGCCAAAATTTTCTGCCAACCTCACCGCCCTGCCTGTAGGCGCGCTTTTAGACACAATAATAGGGATTTGACATTTCTGCATTTTAAAAATAATTTCGGTTGAAACCCTGCCCGAAGTCAGAATAATTTTATCTCCGAAAGGAATCTGCTGAGATAATGCCTGGCCGATCACCTTATCTACGGCATTATGCCTCCCGATATCTTCCCTGAATATCAACATATCTTTACAATCAGCAAGCGCGGCACTATGTGTCCCCCCTGTTTTTAAAAAGACCTCTGACCTTTTTTGAAAATCACTCATCATCCTGTTAATATCCACGCTCCTGATCCTGATATCAGATGATATTTTTAAGCTTTCTTCATTTTTCAATACATTTTGCAACAACACACCTCCACCACAACCGGAGGTGTATAATTTCCGAAATAACATATCTTTTTCCTGGATCAGTGGATTCAGTTTGATATCGGCAACCCAGCATCGGGTATCAATACTTATCGTCTCGATATCCTCTACATCATTAATTAAACCGGATGTAAAAAGAAAACCCCTGACTAAATCTTCAAGATGACGCGGGGTACTCAAAAGGGTTGCCAACTCCTTGTCCAGGGCATTGACAGTAAACGGGACTTCCATCGCTACCCAATCTTCAACTGTCTCTTTACTATCCTTTTTAATCTTAATTATTTTTACAGGTTCCATCTTCACCCCGGTTGCCTTCGATTAATTTTTTATTATCATTAACAAATATTTCCTCATAACAACAATCAACAAATTCCGTTATCTTCGATTCAAGCGCCTCAAACTTTATTAGCAAATCTTTTGCATACTCCGTCAAGTATGCCCCACCACCGTCGAAACCACCTTTAACCCGAATAAGAAGCTGTCGATTCATTTTCTGCTCAGCTGACCGGATATAACTCCAGGCATGACGATAGGACATGTTCAACTTTTTCGCGGCCTTATTAATTGATCCCGTCTCGGCAATCGCTCTTAAAATCAATGCCTTCCCGCTGCCAAAAACCAGGTTTTCGTTTTTCTCCAACCAAACTTTTGATTTAACCTGTAGCATTATCTATTCCTCTATAATTGAGGATTAATCCATTATGCAAAATATGCATATCGGGAATTTATAAAAAACCCCCTGTTTCATTCATATAATTTTGACAAAACAGGGAGAATTTACAATAATTCTGTCAAACAAGAACTCATATAATGCAGCAATTTTTATCTAAACTTTTTCTACTTTACACGCGCAAACTTTAAGCTCTGGAATCTTGGCCGTAGGATCAAACGCATCATTCGTCAACATATTTGCCGCTGCTTCAGCAAAATGGAAGGGAATAAAAACACTTCCTTTTTTCACCCGCCTGGTTTCTAAAACAGTTGTTGTGATTTCCCCTCGCCGCGATGAGACCCTCACCTTATCCTTATCTTTCACACCCAACGCCTCGCAGTCTCCTTGATTCATTTCAACATACGGCCCCTCAACATACCGGTTTAAAGCTTCCGAACGACGTGACATCGTTCCCGTATGATAATGATAAAGAATCCGTCCCGTTGATAAAACAAAGGGATATTTCTTATCCGGCAATTCATTGGAAGGAATATAAGGGGCAGGAGAAAAGGTCCCTTTTCCTTTTGCAAATTTTTCTTTATGAAGATATTTTGTACCAGGATGGTCAACCGCAGGACAGGGCCATTGTAATAATTCCCCTTTTTGAATTCTCTCCTTTGTGATACCAGCATATTGCGGTGTCAGGGCGTTGATCTCATCAATAATATCCCCCACATTTTTATAATGCATCTCATACCCCATACGACGAGAAATCTCTTGAACAATCGCCCAATCGGGTTTAGATTCTCCTACCGGTTCAAAAGCTGCAGTAAGCGGCAATACCCTTCGCTCCGTATTCGTGTAATTCCCCTCTTTCTCCGCAAATGAAGATGCAGGGAATACCACATCCGCATACTGTGTTGTTTCTGTTGGGAAAATATCCTGACAAACAAGAAATTCCACAGACTCCAATGCCTTCTTAACATGTTGGATATTCGGATCCGAGACCATAGGATTTTCACCCATAATATAAAGCGCCTTGACTTTCTTGTCGCAAGCCGCGTGCATAAGTTCTACAATGGTATATCCCACGTTGTCTGACAATTTAGCATTCCAGGCTTTTTCAAATTTTTCCTTGGCCGCCACGTCAGCAACTTTCTGATACCCTGGATACACATTAGGAAGAGCTCCCAAATCACACGCCCCTTGAACATTATTCTGTCCGCGTAAGGGATTGACACCCGTACTTTCCTTACCAATATTCCCGGTCACCATGGCTAAATTAGCCAAAGAACGCACATTATTTGTCCCTGTTGTATGCTGAGTAATGCCCATTGAATAAACAATACTCGCCTTATCGACTGATCCAAAAAGCCTGGCAGCTTCTTTTAACTGATCAGCCGGAATTCCTGTGATACTTTCAACCTTTTCCGGCGTATAGTCCCTGGCAAGCGTTTCTAATTCCGCAAAACCTTCTGTTCTCTCCTTAATAAACTTCCGGTCATGAATATCTTCTGAAATAATTATATTCATTAAACCATTAATCCAGGCAACATCGGTTCCGTTATTCTGCCGCAACCATAAGTGCGCGTAACGCACTAAATCAATCCTGCGCGGATCTACAACAATCAACTTGGCCCCTTTAAAAAGGACAGCTCGTTTAATATGTGTCGCAATAACAGGATGGGTCTCGGTTGTGTTAGAACCTGTCACTAAAATAACATCCGCCCCCTCTAACTCGTCAATGGAATTCGTCATGGCCCCTGAACCAAAGGTCCCCGCCAGGCCAACTACTGTTGATGCGTGACATAGACGGGCGCAATGATCAACATTATTCGTCCCCACAACTGCGCGCATAAATTTTTGAAACACAAAGTTTTCCTCATTAGTACAACGCGCTGAAGAAAGACCGGCAATCGCGTCAGCCCCATGTTTTTCCCTGATTTCCAGGAAACGCTTTGCGGTATAATCCAAAGCCTCTTCCCACTCCACTTCTTCAAATTTTCCATTTTTCTTCATCAACGGCTTTTTGAGCCGATCTTCTCTATGAATAAAATCAAGGCCAAACCGCCCTTTGACACATATCTTTCCATAATTAGGAGCTCTATCTGCCCCTTCGACCCTGACAATTTTATTCTTTTTTATTGAAAGTTCCAATTGACAACCCACCCCGCAATAGGGGCAAATCGTCGTCACTTTTCTATCAATATCTTTTTCGCGGATCATCTTATGCGGTGTATAAATCGCTTTGGACGTTATAGCTCCCGTCGGACATTGTTGAATACACTCCCCGCAACCATCACATTCCGAGTCCTCCCACCTCCCCATCCCGGCAAAGACATACGTACCAATACCGCGCTCCGCATATCCAAGAACACCTTTTCCCTGAAGTTCATGACAAGCCTTAATACATTGAGAACATTGAATGCACCGCGTTGCATCATAGTCCAAAACTTGAGAAGTTGTATCAGACCTGTTTTCAAGATTGCCCCACATTGGAGAATACATACGTTGATCACGGACCAGATTGTAACGAAAAGTAAGGTCTTGCAGTTCACAATTTCCATCCGCTGAACAGCTGATACAATCATCATCGTGATTTGACAGGATCATATCAAGTGTCGTGCGACGGATATCTTCCAAATGATCATCAAACGCCGTCACGACCATCCCATCCTCAACTTCAACGGTGCAGGACCTCACAAAGCCCCGCCTATTCTCGATTTTAACAATACATAAACTACAAGCTCCCGTCGGCGTCAGCTTTTCGTTATAACAGAGTTTCGGAATATCAATGCCATGTTCCAAGGCAACCTTAAGCAGATTGGCCCCCTTTGGGGCCTTTATCGTTTTTCCATCAATAGTAATCGTGACAGTGTCACTCATCTATTCTCCCTCCAATATCATCAGGTTTACAAAAATTTAATTAATATCTTACAACTGACCCAAATTTACAGGCTTCAAAACAGCGGCCACATCGAATACATTTCTCATCATCAAGAACAAAACCCTCCTTTTTGCTCCCTGTTATGGCATCGACCGGGCACTCCCGCATACACAATCCACAACGCGCACATTCTTTTATGCTAATCGCATAACTCACAAGCTCTTTGCATTTTCCAGCCAAACATTTTTTTTCAATTACATGCATTTTATACTCTTCTTCGAAATATTTTAATGTCGAGAGAACAGGATTCGGCGCTGTCTGTCCAAGCCCGCACAAAGAAGCATTCTGCATAACCATGGATGTCTGACGCAACTTATCAAGATCTTCCAGGCTTGCTTTGCCCTCTGATATTTTTTCTAAAATCTTCAACATCTGCGGGCCTCCGAGACGGCAAGGGGCACATTCCCCACAAGATTCATCAACACAAAACTGCAAGAAAAACTTAGCGATATCCACCATGCAGTCATCTTCCGACATAGCAATCATGCCACCTGATCCCATAATAGACCCCAACTTTTGCAAGCTTTCATACCCGACGGGCGTATTATGTAATTCCGTTGGAATAACACCACCTGAAGGGCCTCCGGTTTGTATAGCTTTGATATTTTTATTATCGATAAGCCCTCCACCTATATCCGACACAATCTCTTCGATAGTCGTCCCCATCGGGACTTCAAGTAACCCCGAATTTTTCACCTTACCCGTGAGAGAAAAGACCTTCGTCCCCTTAGAAGTTTCTGTCCCGATTTTAGAAAACCAATCCCCACCTTTATAAATCAAAATCGCCACATTAGCTAATGTCTCCACATTATTGATAACCGTCGGCTTCCCCCACAATCCTTTCACCGAAGGATACGGAGGACGTGGGCGCGGATACCCCCTCTCCCCTTCAACAGAAGCGATTAAGGCTGTTTCCTCTCCACAAACAAACGCCCCGGCCCCTAATCGGATTTCAATATCAAAATTTAAAGATGTCCCTAAAATATTTTCTCCCAACAATCCCAATGCCCTGGCTTGCTTAATCGCCTTATGAATACGCTCAATAGCAAGTGGATATTCCGCCCGGACATAAAAATATCCCTTCGAGGCTCCGACAACATAACCTCCGATAATCATACCTTCAATAACCGAGTGAGGATCTCCTTCCAAAAAGCTCCGGTCCATATAAGCGCCGGGATCGCCTTCATCCGCGTTACAAATAATATATTTCTGATCTGCTTTTTCGTTTCGGGCAAATCCCCATTTAACCGCCGTCGGGAAACCCGCCCCGCCTCTCCCTCGCAAACCTCCACGCCGGATCTCCTCAATAACTTTCTCAGGATCGTCCCATTCTAAAACCATTGCCAAAGCACGATATCCGTCATGGGCAATATAATCTTTAATTTGTTCGGGATCAATAATCCCGCAATTCCTTAAGACAATTCTTAGCTGTTTTGATTTCAGGCCACATATAAGGGAATCAATCTTTTTACTGCCGACAATACTATCTTCTATAATGCGGTCAATATCGTCATTACTTACCCCGCTATAAAGAAAATCATCAGGAAAAATCCTTACCACAATTCCACGATTATAAACACCGCTATCAGCCACCCTGACAATCTCGACCTTTCCCTCCAAATCGAACTTTTTCAAACTATCCGTGAAGGCTGAACAAAAATCGCGAAGCCGTTTTTTCTTGCCGGTGTCCGTATCCTGGACAAACACAACTTTTTTGGCAATCGTATCTGATTCATAAATATGGTCATTGATGAGCTTTTTTTGGCCGATATGCTCGTCGATAATTTGTATCGCTACATTCTTATTTACTTTTCCATAAAATACTCGCGGCATCCCGTCAACACACACTTCAACAAGAGGCTCCGCATAACATTTTCCGACACAACCGGACGTCTTGATCGGAATATTTATGTTTCGTTTTTTTATTTCATCCCGCAAGACATCCAAGACTTCCTGAGCTCCCGCCGCAATGCCGCACGTACTGTAGCCGACATTAATCCACTCTTTACTCTCCTCTGCCAGCTCATCCTTTTTCGCGTTCAACAGATCTTCTTTTGTCAATCTTTTCATGTTTTCCCCTCTATGTACCAGAAAGTTCGCCTTTTAGTTTTGTAAGCTCACATCTTCTTTAGCTGACGTGCAGGAAAGTATGGTTGTCTGTTTTATACTTTCCTATACTGCAAGAAACAAACTATTCGTTGGAATACTTAGCAATAATCTTCTCTACATCTTTTTTTGTGGCCGCGCCGTACACTTTATCATCAACCGATACCGTCGGAGCCAAGCCACAACATCCTACACACCGGACAGCTTCGACCTGAAACAATCCGTCGCTTGTCGTCTCCCCGTCTTTGATATTTAACGCATTGTTAAAATTCTCTCGAACCGTCTCTCCGCCTTTAAGATAACAGGCCGTGCCCATACATACCGCAACATTGTGTTTCGCAGGCGGATGAAGTTTGAAAAAATTATAAAATGTCAATACCTCAACAATTTTTGCCGTGGGTAAATCTAACAAATCTGCGACTTCCTTAATAGCCGCCTCTGAGACATATCCATAATGACTCTGAACCTGATGCAAGATCTTAATAAGGTTCCCCTCAATATCTCTGCATCGGCCAACAATCTCATGAACAACACTCACATCCTGATCTGATTTTTCTGTAATCATATGTAATTCTCCGTTTGATGAAAACTTTAATAAGCGTAAAGCGAACAGCCGGGTAAAAAACCATGTATTAACTAAATATCATGGCTGTCTTAATAGCTATGATTTCAAATCCATCCCCGATCTCCAAGCGCGCAAAGCCCAATCCTTCGGAGGTTCTTCCTCAATTTCTCCAAATAAAGTCTTAAATCTGAATCTTTATTATTACTGACTACGCCTGTTTCGTCCCTTTTACATAGATCCACCAATAAACCATTCCACAAAATACTCCACCGCCAACAAGGTTACCCAATGTCACAACAATTAGATTCTGAGTAAAAAATGACCCCCAGTTGAGGCTAACAAGCTGCGCAGAAGTTTTGCCCGAAGCAGCAATAGCGCCTTCAAACCCTTTTGAAAATATCCCGGCAGGGATGAAATACATATTGGCAATAACGTGTTCAAACCCTGCTGTAACGAAAGCCATAATCGGAAAAAAAATGGCCAGGACTTTTCCTGCAATGTCTTTCGAGGCAACAGCCATCATAACAGCTAAACAAACAAGCCAGTTACACCCAATTGCCCTGAAGAAAAACCACATATTATGAGCACTCTCACCAGCAGTAACTTTCGCGTAGGCAATGTTAAGAGCTGTACCACCAACGGCACCACTTGTTAACCCGCTCATCGAGGCTATCATCCAAGCTAACATAATTGAACCAACAAAATTTCCCAGATAAACGATGCCCCAATTTCTCAGCAGAGCTTTTAAAGTGATATCTTTATTCATTAAACCAATTGTCATTAAAGTGTTCCCTGTCCACAATTCTGACCCGGGAATCATGACTAGCATAAGCCCACAACTAAAAACTGCGCCTACCAGGAATTTCTTGAATCCAAATAATGCGGGTGCGCCTCCGATGGTCCATCCCGTCGCAACTGTTGTGGCTAGATGCGCAGCAAAGCCAATAAATACACCGGCTAAAATACCGAGGACAAAAAGCTTTGATGCTGCGTTTGAGGCTTTTGCTTTACTGATGTTTACGAACGCCCGTGACAATTCTGCGGGTGGCATAAAATTTGACATTTTCTACTCCTCCTCTTCATGTTCGTGTTGAATTTTGTTTCTCTTGATTTATTTGTGATAACTTTTACTGATTCCTATAAAAAATTGATTTTTTACAGGAACAATATATTGCACACATCTCTTCGCTACAATATATTACAATAACTTCTATTTTTTCTTTTTCAAAATATTGGGAGATTTTAGACAATTGAATGCCTGAGGAACTACGGATGCAAAGATATCACTCTTTTCATTTAATGTATTTTTTTATAATATAATTTTATTCTCGAATGTCAAGAAATTCTTCAATAAATTTTACAACCTGTTAAAAAGTACCATATAAATACCATATAAGCCCCATATTATAGAGAAGCGGCACGATTTATTGAGTAATTATTGTCAAATTCTCCAGATATTCCCAACGCTGATAGGCTTTTAGTAATTCGTCTTCAACTGATTCCAACTGAGCCTTGACTTGCTCAACCTCTTTACGGTCTTTCCTGAAAAATTCAGGTTCTGACATGATCACCAAAATCTCATTTTGCCGTGCTTCAAATTTCTCAATCAAGGCAGGTAAATCTTTCAACTCGCGTTGTTCTCTGTAAGACAGGCGCCTGGCTCTATCAGATTGCCCTAAACGTTTTTGTTTGCGGGAGACATCCTTTGAAAGCTCTTTTTCTTTGATTTCATTTTGACTTTGCTGCAACCAATCATCATAGCCGCCGGCATATTCACCGACCTCTCCATCTCCCTTCAAGACAATCGTCGAGGTGACAACATTATTCAAAAATGTCCGGTCATGACTAACCAACAAAAGCGTACCTTTATATTCTACCAGCAATTCCTCCAACAATTCCAACGTTTCCACATCCAGGTCATTTGTCGGTTCATCCATCACCAGTAAATTAAATGGTTGAGTGAACAAACGCGCAAGCAACAAGCGATTGCGCTCCCCGCCAGATAAAATCCTGACCGGAGTACATGCCCGTTCCGGAGAAAAGAGAAAATCCTGCAGATACCCGATAACGTGGCGCGCCCTACCGTTAATGGTAACGGTATCACTCCCGCCGCTGACATTGTCCATCACCGTTTTGTTTCCATCCAACTGTTCGCGCAGCTGGTCAAAATACGTGATTTTCATATTGGTTCCAATTTGCACCCCGCCCTGTTGGGGGCTAAGCCTTCCCATCAAAATATTAAGCAAAGTCGTTTTGCCGGAACCGTTGGATCCGATCAACCCGATTTTATCTCCTCGCATGATTTGAATGGAAAAATCCCGAATCAAACATTGATCCCCATAGGTGAATTTTAAATGGGTTGCCTTGATCACCCTTTGACCGGATCGGTTGCTTTCCTGCGCTGTCATACGCACTTGACCGGTTAACTGTCGCTGGGCCCTTTTCTCTTCCCGCATCCGCTCAAGTGCCCGCACTCGACCTTCATTACGAGTCCGTCGAGCTTTGATACCCTTGCGAATCCATGCCTCTTCCTGCGACAATTTCTTGGCAAATTCGGCACGTTGATCGGCTTCCACATCCAGAGCCGCTTGTTTACGTTGCAAAAAGGCACGGTAATCACATGACCAGCTAAAAAGCTTACCTCTATCTAATTCCACGATCTTTGTCGCCAACCGGGTCATAAACATGCGGTCATGCGTAACAAAAAAAATGGTTCCATGATAATTTTGTAAAAATCCTTCCAGCCAATTGATCGACTCAATATCCAAATGATTCGTAGGCTCATCCAGCAGCAAGACCTCCGGATTCAAAACCAAAACCTTGGCTAAAAGAACCCTTCGTTTTTGCCCCCCGGACAATTGTTCAAATTGACTTTCGGGATCCAGCTTCATCCGGGAAATCACCAGCTCCACCTGACGGTCAATTTCCCAACCATTACTCTGATCCATTTGAGCCTGCAAGGTATCAAGTTGACGTAAAAGCGCAGGACTTTGTTCACTCTGCAAACGATGACTCACATGATGATAGTCAGCAACTATCTTGGCCCGCTCACCCAGGCCAGACAACACAATATCAAAGACATTCCCCGTCAAATCTCCAGGAACCTCCTGAGGAAGATGTGTTACTTTAATCCCTTTTTGATAGATGATCTTTCCGTCATCAACCTCCACTTGTCCTGACATCACCTTCATCAGGGTTGTTTTACCCACCCCATTCCGACCCAACAGGGCAACCCTCTCACCAGCCTCCAACTGCAGGTTCACCTGAGCAAACAGCAACGGCCCGCCAAGGCGAAGTGTAATATCTTGTAAACTAATAAGCGCCATACGTCTTTTTCCTTATAAATAAATACCTGTTAAACCCAGATTGTGCGTTGGGGACTAATTCCGTCGACAACTACTCTTGCTAATCTTGCCACAAAAAATCCCCTTTCGATTCTCAGTGTAATCAGAAAAGGGGAATATGTGTATTATATCCTGATATTACAAATTGTCGCAAGGCCTTTATAGATTCATTGAGGACACCTGATATGAGTTATAAACCAAATTAATATTTGTGTTAGGGTCAACGGTCAAACAAACGGCTCAAACAACAAAAACCTTCTAATGGGTGACCCCTTTAAATATCCTCTCCTTTTTCATCCAACAATACGCAATGCAAAGTATGGAACGATATTAAATACTATTATGGCAATCTTGTATTGTGCCAAATATTGAAAATAAGCCTGTGATAGATATTTTTCATCCAAATTAAACATTTTACCATGGATGCGTGACGCTACCCCACGAATGGCAATGATTAAAATTGACGAAAACATCAGTAACCCAATATTGATTATTGAGCACCAGCCTAACACTGCACGTATCATTTCAACTGACATATTGCACCCCCTTTTTTCTTTATTATATCACTAAATGAAATTTTTCATCTAGTTCGAAAGCAAAAAAGCCGCCTTTTTCAAGATGGCTTTCTGTAAATGCTTGCGGCAAAAAGATTAATCCTGATGCGCGCAAGTTAATAAATGGCTCGCACTAGGGGACGAATTTTGCAACTGGGTGCTTTCTCAGATGTTCAATTTGACGACTCTTCATACGTGCCAAGTACTTCTGTCTTTTTATTTTCCTTTCCGGGCAGAATGCAGAATGTTAATATTTTTTGTGGATCGCGGAAGAAAAACACCCTCACTTACAGCCCTGACATCCTCTATTGTGTAAAACGCTTTCGGGTTAAACCGCTTAATGATATCAACAACTTTCGTGCGATGGCATCTGTTTACTGTCGTAAAAATAACATTGACGTGGCCGGATGCTCCCTGGGCGTCAATGCTTGTTACGCCATATCCTTTTGAACGTAAATATATAACAAGTTCACTGGCATCTTTTTGGGTAACAATGCGCACAACCTCTATTCCGAAAGCCAATCTCTCCTCGAGATACATCCCTACAAAATTTCCCATTGCAAAGCCGCCGGCATAGCCGATATAGCAATAAATGTTAGATAAATTATGAAAAACTTGCCTAATCGCCATGAGCCATATAAGTATCTCGACAAATCCAAGTGCGGGGGCAAGCAGCCTCTTGCCCTTAGACAGAAGCATAATGCGCACTGTCTGCAACGTAACGTCACAAGCTCTGGCAGCAAAAATCAACAGCGGAATGATAACAAACGTAAATATTTCAGAATCTATAAAGTGCTCTGGGGTCATCTTTAAAATCTCCGTTTAAACAACAATAAGTCTCAATTGATGATAGTATTTCGCTACCGACCACGCAGCATAACAAGACAAAAGTTGTCAAAATTCAGTCTTTTCTCCTTATACTATAAAACTTCTTTTACGGCTTGCAACAATTCATCCATATCAAACGGTTTCTCAAAAGCAGCTTTTACATTAGGCACCATACTTGCGGCCTTAAGATAATCTCCTGCTACTACACCTCCTCCGGAGATAACAATAATTTTTGTGTCAGGGAAATCTTGTTCAAATTTAAATATTAGATCCATACCCTCTCTATTGGGCATAAATATATCAGTAATAACCAACGGCGTGGGATTATCAAGAAACATTTTAAAGCCTTCATCTCCGTCCGATGCAACTATCACATCGTAATTTTGGTATTCCATCAACTCTTTTAGTATATCTCTAAAGTCAGTATCATCTTCGATTATAAGTATCTGCGCCATATCATTCCTCTTTTCTATAAAAAGATTTTAGCGGTCGTTGCCAGGGCGCTACCCGGATTTTTTTCATAAGTTCAGCGAGCACAATTGGCTACGGACAACGTCTGCAAGCTTCTTGCAAGCTTCTATTAAACTGAACGCTTCCTCTATGGATATTCTTCTCGTAGAGGTCATGCCTTACTGAGAAAAGCCTATCAAAACAAACTTAAAGTGTCAATTCAAGATTTGATAATAGTGGGATCCCTTTTCGTTCGATAGATTAATAAATTTCAGCGAGGCCCTGGTCGAGGAGAATTTGATTAAGGTATTCGCCTTCGCGAGCGATTGTATGCGGGGACTTACATCCTTTCAACGCAAAAATATCCGCCAGCCAACGCCCGTACATCCCTTCTTTATGCGTGCGGATGATAACGCCCGGACACTTTTTGAAATACGTACTTAAAAAATGTTTGGCACTCAGGCCGGCCTGCGTTGTTATTTCCGGCGCGTTAATACCCTTTAACCTAAGTCGTTCATTGACCCAAATACCGAACCCCACATCAATGCGCGCGTCAACCGTATCCCCATCAACCACCCGCGCAATAAACGCGGGGTACGTATAAAGCCCTGTAGGTGTTTTCCTGCAGGTGTGGATTTGATATTGGCCGTCCGGCTCTTTTGTCGAACGGATAATCCGGCCGCGAACAGGTTTATACCGGCTATGCAGGGGCACTTCGATATTGATCTTAAACCCGCAGTCGATCACAATGACATCTTTTCCGTCAATACGGGAAACCCGACGCGCATGATACACAAACGGCTCACCCCGCGCAACAGCAAGGCTGTGTGTATTATTCTTGCAGGATGGGTCGCGCTTAACATTGATCTTGGCAACCGCTACCTTAACATCCTCAACCTTCATCCCCTCCTTTATCGCCTTCTTTTCAAGCTGTAAACGAAGCCGGGGATCGTGGACGCGCATTAACGCAAGATAATGCGTAAAGCCAAGCGTTGTATTTTCAGGGAATGTCGGATAATTCTTGCTGAATTGGATGGCCCGTCCGATCGTTTTTGCCGCCAGATCGAGACCGGCCTGTTTCTGGATATCACGGCTGATGTCCTGGTACAGCTTTTCACTCAGGGATATCGTGCCGTTTGATGTTTTGACCGCGCGACAGATCTGTTTCCCGATCTGCCAATAGGTCTTGAGCCGCTGGTGCTCCAGCGCTTTTTGAGCGGCTAAAAGCCCTGAAGACAAAGCCTTACTAACATCGATAATTAAATTTTGATAAGAACTGGTGGCGATCAAACTTTTGGGCATAGAGGTGATTATAGCATTGAATTTAAGCCGATAGGGGGTAAAAGAGTAAAAAAAATACGGGACAGATGTCCCGTATTTTGTATTTTCGTTCACTTGCTGGCAGGCACAGGCTTCGCCTGGCGTACATGTATGTTATTATACAACTGGTTAATTGCCGAGGACGACGTCCCGATACAAAGTATCTGGAGCAATATCAGCGCCATTTGGCCAGCAAATTGTGCCTAACTGCGGGTCAACGCGGAATTGTTTAAATTTACGCTTATCCACCAATTCCTTAAAAATTCCACGCCCGATATACTTTTCTAAATTAACACGACCTTTTTTCTTATTATCAAAAATAAGTTCAACAGTATAATCTTTAATCAATCTTGCTTTAGCGATTTCATGTATGTACATGATATTACTCCAATGGTTTTATTTTTTTCAACTTTCGATCTTTTAAGGCAAGCTCCCAGTTAGCAAGCAATTCTTTCTTATGTAATTTAATCCAATCGCGCACAAGACGCTGCGCTCTGGGAGGAAATTTTCCTCCAATAATTTTACCCGCACGAATATCAAACACGGCAAGCTTTCCCTGATACCGTGCATGAAAATGAGGAGGATTGTGCTCATGGAAAAACATCATGACAGCAATTCCATAAAATTCAGCAATGATCGGCATAAAAAAATTATAACATAAAAAAAACCTTCATCAACATTATTATCGGATAGGAGGCGGGATTGCTCCCGCCGTCCTCCCACACCTCAAAAAGAGCCTTACCTAATCCCTTTTCAAACAGTTCCGGCAATCTAGTACGGAACATAAAACGAAGCCCAACCAGAAACTTTTCAACTAATTTAAAATCATTGGTGACTGGGGGTAAGGTGTGGTCCCAGCTGTCTCGCTCCCCCAAGCGGACGATTTTCGCAACTTTTTGGATGAGTTCAGGAAGTGGTGATGGGTAATTGACCCTGTTGCAATTTTTTCATTAAAAGACAGAGCAAGGACGTATTGCTGAGGAACACCTTCCATGTTCAAGTATTGTGTCCCCCGAATTATTGCGAATATTGCAGGTGCATAAAAAAGAAAAGCGTAGAAGACAAAAAATTTAATCAGCAATATCAACAGATAAAGGCAAGTTTGCAAGTTGAGACTTGACCCCTTATCCCTTATCAAAAAAAAAGGCAGCCAATTGCCTCTTCAGCAACCAACTACCTTTTTTTTCAAAAACATTACTGCTTATCTTTACGTCTCTAATTCCTGCATTCTTTTACCCGGCGCATCCAATCCACCGATAATCGTATAAACCCGAAGAGAATCTTTATCATCTTCGTAGATTCCTCTATGAATGGTTGCTTTACCGGTAATATCCGCAAGGACATCAAAGGCATAATTAATATTATCCTGCAGCCCCGGAATATCGGCCATTAATCGGCGGCCGCCAACGACAATACAGCCGGCAAGCGTAGCACTAGACAAGTTAAACCCGCTGGCCAACAAGGTCTTCTCAAGATTGTTCTTTACAGCCTCAGAGATGGCATAGCGATCCTCAACTTGCTTGACTTTCGTCAAACCCATAATCGCACAGCCGCCAACACTCATAATGCTGTGATAATCAACTGAATCAAAAGAAGTATACCCGCTACTCAAAGCGCTCAAGCGGTTAAAAATATCAAACAACCCAGCCACAGTTCCATTAATGCTGGGCCAAAAATGTTTGACCGTCAAACCCGGATACATCTTACTGATTTTCTCATTATCAATAATGATTAACGGAGAAATTTCTCCCTGCTCAGCGAGATGTCCTAACTCGGTTACAACTTTATGCGCGTTTTGGGCAACAATCGGAGAACTAGCCTCACCGACCGTCGGTAATGTCAACATAACACCAACATGTTTATGCGGGTTACTAATCCCAACATGGCGGGCATATTTCTTTGCCAGATCCACAAGTTGGTGGACACTTCCGCTTCCGGTTCCGCCACCGGCACCGACAGCAATCATAATATGATTCAATTTGCCGCCGAATTTAGTCTGCATTAAATGGAGGATTTCTTGACGATACTGCTGAACCGCCTCATTCCCCCGAGCCATATCCTTCCCTGCACCCATTTCGCCGATATCCATCAAGAGCTTGTATTCAGCGGGAATTTCCAACAGGTCAAGGTCATGATGAGTCGTGTTAATCGCCAACACCTTGCGATACCCGACATCATAAAAAGATTTGACCAACCGCCCACCACATTGCCCAGCACCGATCCAAGCATAATTCGTTGAGACTTTATGAATATCATCCGCCACCACGTCCGTGGTAATCTTTGCCTCATACTCTTCTAAATCAAGCGTAGGGATTGATACCGGCTGATATGTTGTCTTAATTTCTTCAGATAAACTTTCGGCAGGTTTTAACGTTGACCTTGATTTTCTGGGCACAGATTTCTTAACAACCTTTTTCTTAGTCCTTGTTACTTTCGTTACTTTCGTTACTTTCTTTTTCGCCTTTACCATGCTTTTCTCCTTTTTAAATAAGGTTATGAAAATTTAATGGCTCATTTACCCTAACTAATGATTTTATATATAGTAACAACATTTACACGTCCTGGCAATTCTTAATTAATGTATATTAAAAGGATAAAAAATACACCAAATCCTGTTAATGGGATACAAAAAAAAGTCTGCCCCCTCTTTTCCTGGGAACAGACTTTTTTTATAAAATTCTTTTCTCATTGATTCGTCGGTAACTGGCTATCCTTAATTTCAGGACCCTATAGTTTTGCGTGGCCGCTATTCGTGGCCGTGCCTTTTCGTCAAGAATCATTCTAAACGAATCCCTAAAAACATTTTAAGTATATCCAACTTTTTCCCAAATTACAAGGCTAGTGAGCTTAAAAAATTTCCATCAAAACTCATGTAGACGTTGTTCGGACCCCATCGTCTTATTATACTTACAAACTTATTCTGTTCTTCTCGAGGCGCTACCCGAATTATTTTCATAAGTTCAGCGAACGCAATTAGCTACGGATAACGTCTATGAACGTTTCCCCCTTTTGCATTACAAAAAACTCATAGCCGTAATATTTTGAATACTTCTTATATGAATCTACTTCATTCTGAAAAAACTCGAAAACACCCAGCGCTACTTGATTATTCTGGTATTTCTTAATGAGATGAGGCAATTCTTTTTCCATTGGTAAATAATAATTATCAAGCCAGGACGATTCGGGTAGAGTAAAGTTTGACAATAGATAAAATCCTTCATTCTGAATGAGTTCAACATTACTTTTAACATCTTTGATGTCAGGATATTCGCTTTCCCAATATTGAACAACAGGAATAGGTGGGTCTGGGGCAATATATGCAAGCTCTGTAACCGCTAAATACCCACCGTCTTTTAATAGCTGTCGACATCGCTTTAAGCCCTTCTGAAATCCCATAGAATACAACGCCCCTTCTGACCAAATAATATCAAAAGAACTTGGGTCAAAATCCATCTCAAGCATTGATAT
>JAGLHE010000167.1 GCA_023143685.1 Candidatus Omnitrophota bacterium | reverse complement strand
TGCTTTTTTCATCAATATATCAAGAAAGCCCTGGTAATTATCTAGGGCAGTAATTTTTCCTTTTGATATTTTTGCTAATTCAAGTGTCTGCATCCCAGGACCACACCCAATATCTAAAATCAATGGTTGTTCTGATAATTTGGGTATTGCGTCAAAAGCTCTTCGAGTAGATTCATTGTCTCCTGGTCCACCTCGTGGTAAAAGCTCACACAATTCATATATATACTCAATTCCTTCCATAGAGTTTCTCCTTTCGCAAGAAAACAAAATCCTATTCCAAAAAATCCGGGGACACACTGAGCTGCCCCGGATTCTGCAGATTCTGTGTAGAATTATGTAACTGCTCCCATCACCTTGTTGATCCTTTTGAGCGCTGTATCCAAATCAAAGTTTTCACGCTCACCAACAGTCAAAACATCAAACAACTCATTCTCAATTCGAAATTTCATGTCTTTGATTTCCTTATCTGTACGACCGAGGTTGATTTTGTATTTTGCTATATCCGCATCTCCATCATCCTCTTCTAGCTTCTTCACAAAAAGGCTCAATACCTCCTTATCCGACAAATCAAAACCCTGTCGGACAATAAAATCAAGATCATAGAAGTCCCGAGGCGCGATTGTTTTTCGAATTGCCGCTGCCCTCATTTTTTCACTAACAATTTCTTTTAATGACAAACAATTCACGCTACCACCATCAAATAATGACTCCTGCGTAAATGGGTGTAAAAATTTGTGTTTAACTTTTCTCGTTTCGACATCAAGAATAGGATTAAATCTCAGGCCTATTTCAAATTTAATAACTTGTTCTGCCGGCTGAATAACAGATTTATACACAAAATAAAAAACGTATTGCTTAGATTCATTTCTACCTGGATTCTGCGTATCATCTAGACGCATATCAAATTGTTTAACATACCCTTCAATACCGTCCTTAATTGGCTGTATGCATTTTCGTCTCTTTCCACGAGTTGTCGTATATTCAGGCAATTTTATACTAAAATCTAAATCTTCACTTAAGCGATAATAAGAATAATAAATCTTATTAAGGCATGTCCCGCCTTTAAAAATCAAATCTCCAGAAAGATCATTTATTTTAGAAAGGAGATGCGTCAAATAATAATCCTTTTCCAACAAATGAGCTCTAAACCCCGTTCTTTGAACAATAATATTAATTAACTCAATAAAACCTTTTTTATCCTTGTGAATCATTGATAATGACTCTCCATTTCTTATTTAGTTTTCCTTTAAACGACCCTGTCAATGAACTTATTGCTGTATCTTCAAGACTTCTAATAAGAGGGGCCAATATTTCATCAGAATATCCTTTTTTTTCTAACGCCACGCCTATTGTTTTACGAGTCTTTATATTTGGAAATTTTGCCGCAAAACGAATAAGTTTTTTTACATCGCATCGATCCTTCTCAAGCTCACCTTCTAATATTTCAAGAGCACTTTTTATCCCGCCAACAGGCTTATTAAAATACACGAGATCGATTAATGTTCTCTCCAATAAACTGATTACAACCTCCTGCCCTTCAATTTTTATTTTTTCAAGTCCGTACATACGGTTTTCAGGCACTCGCAAAAAGTTAAACTGTATCCCGCAAATTTTCTTTTTTCTCTGCAATGACGTATTTAGCACATAAACAACCTGAAAAAGCTGCTCTGTCAGACTGTAATAATTATACATAGTAGAATAGCCGATATAATAATTGCCTTGCGGAAGAAATTGTGACGGGACAAGCATTTCGTTTATTGCAGCACCTTGCTCACCGTACTCAAGAGGAGAAAAAACATATACGCCTCTTTTAATCGATGAAAATATGCCTTTCTGTTTGAGTCTATACACAATTTTATTTCGTTCATTATCGCTAAAATTAAAAAAGGCATCCAAATTTTCTTTTGTGACTATCCTCTTCTTTTCATATGAAAGCCTTGAGATAACATCAATTTCTTTCTTGCCTAAACGCTCTCTATTTTTTTTGTTCATAATACCCTCTAAAGGAATTAACGTTAATTTTAATATATTGCTAGAATATCATAGTTTTCTCCTATGTCAACACAATTATTCGAAGGTGAAGCAATCCCTTCCAGACGCCTCTGCGTGGTGTACTATAGTGACTGCACCCCACGCAAAAAGACCACCTTTTTAAAGGTGGTCTTTTTGTAACTCCTTGCAACGCAACGTACAAATTTGGGGGAAATGGTGGGAAATGGTGTCGTTTCTCATATCTTAATATTTAACAACACCTTACAATTAATTCTGTTCTTTTTCCCTCGGGCGGCCACGCATTCTTTTTTGAGGCAACAACTTCATGAATTGCTCTTGAAATTTTTTCGACACATAGTTACCACTATGCCGAGTTGTTTCCCTAATGGTATCTAGCTGCTTCTTTTCCAGATTGCAGGACAGATGACGTTTATATTCGCGCACTCTTGATTCAAAATCTTTCCCTAAACTGTTAAAAGCAATGTTATCACACCGATCAATCAATGACGACTCTTTTTCACGTATATTTAATTTGTAGCTACTCCAACAATATTCATCAACGTTTTTAACCATATTTGCGCGCAAAGGATTTTGTTCAATATAACGCATAGCGGTTAAGAAGTATTCATCTGAACTCACGACGGGACTCATAAATCGTCCTTGCCATACATGACCGCACCTCTGATATTTATAATTATAATATCGGATATGTGCGATAGTGATACTTTGCATAATACGACTTATGTTCCCTTGGCTTGTTGTCTCAAGAAGCAAATGAACATGATTCGTCATCAAACAATAAGCGTAAAGCTTAAACTCATATTTCTTCTTGTATCGTTGGATCGTATTGAGATAGTGCCTGTAATCTTCTTCCTCAAGAAAAACAGCCTCTCTGTTATTGCCCCGCTTGATAATGTGATGAATTAATCCAGGATGGTTGATTCGCGCATATCGCCCCATAAAAATCCTCCTTGTCTGGGATATGCTCTGTGGGGGACATGTTAACTTATTAGTATTAGCAAAAAGGGAATGGTTACTATGGATCATTATGAAATACTTTTCTTATTTTAACAAGACAAAAAAGCATCACTCGCTGAGGTCTTCAGGCTTAAACCTATGAATTTATTGCAACCTATTGGTTCTGAGTGCGTTATGAGAAACGACACTATTTTTTTTCTATTTTTTTTTGGTACCGTCCTCATGCTCGCCTACATTTGCTAATATAAGTCTAGGCTTTTGGGGGTTTATAGTGTATATTCAATATCCATCCAAGCACCCTCGGTCAGTGTCAATGGATTAACAATCATACGATTATCAGATTAATACAAACTTATAAATTTTGCCTGGGCCGAACTTCGCAAAATGCGACGAGGCATAACAGGAGCAAACACATGTCTTTCAAAAAATTGGGCCTTACGCCCGAACTACTCCATGCTATAACAGCACGCGGGTACAAAATCGCAACACCTATCCAATCACAATCTATCCCTCCAATCCTTGAAGGGCGTGATGTTATGGCAGGCGCACAAACCGGCACTGGAAAAACAGCAGCTTTCGCTCTGCCTATCCTACAGATATTAAATGCTAAACCGAAAAAAGCACGAAACCCCCGCGCGCTCATCCTAACGCCAACACGTGAACTCGCCGCACAGGTACTGGAATTCACAAAATATTATGGGAAAAGCCTGACGTTGCGTTCAATCGCTATTTTCGGCGGTGTCGACATTCGACCACAGATATCAAAGTTAAGACAAGGCATCGATATTCTCGTAGCAACCCCAGGGCGGCTATTAGATCACGTCAGCCAAAAAACCCTCAGCCTTTCTGAAATAGAAATCATCGTTCTTGATGAAGCGGACCGTATGATGGATATGGGTTTTGCTAAAGATTTGCAAAGGATAATGAACCTTATTCCCGCGAAACGTCAAAACTTATTGTTTTCGGCAACATATTCCAGAGACATTAAACGTTTAGCCGACAAGATGCTGACCAACCCTGTCCTTATTGAAGTCGAGGCACGCAACACGGCCGCTGAAACGGTTGCACAGGTTGTTCATCCCGTCGAACAAAGAGAAAAACAAAAACTTTTATCACAACTAATTCGTAAAGGCAATTGGAAACAGACACTTGTCTTTACCCGAACAAAACACGGCGCCAATAAACTCGTCAAAGCATTATTAACAGACAATATTACAGCGACAGCAATTCATGGAAACAAAAGTCAAGCAGCACGAACCAAGGCCTTAGCCGACTTTAAAACCGGAAAAATGTGTGTATTAGTCGCGACGGATATTGCCGCGCGAGGACTAGATATCACGCTCCTCCCTCATGTCGTGAATTTTGAACTACCGGATACTCCAGAGAATTATATACATCGCATCGGAAGAACCGGACGTGCCGGCAAGGAAGGAAAAGCTATTTCTCTAGTCTGCCCTTTAGAAAATTATGAACTTCATGCGATACACCGACTGCTCAAACACGAAATACCAGTAGAACGGATTGAAGGATTTGATGCCGAACTTCTCACAACAGCAGGACAACCCCAAAGCAGACAAAGATCTTCCCGTGGCGGAAACAAGAACCAATCTAACCGTCGCCCAAGAACTGGTTCGGCGAGGACTGGTTCTAAAAGATCGGACGCTGCGAGAACTGGATCGACAAGGACTGGCTCTAAAAGACCTG
>JAGLHE010000166.1 GCA_023143685.1 Candidatus Omnitrophota bacterium | reverse complement strand
GGCTCTAAAAGACCTGACACGGCGAAAACTGGGTCGACAAGAACTAGTTCGGCGAAAACGGGCACGACAAAAACTAATTCTGCGTGGAGTAGTTTCATAAAGACTAAGCCTGCAAGAACTGGCACTGAGAAAACTGGCTCTAAAAGACCTAACGCGACGAGAACTGGATCAACAAGGACTGGTTCGGCAAAGACTGGCACAACAAAAACCAAATCTACGTGGAGTGGGTTCACAAAGACTAAGCCTATACAAAAAGGCCCTGCGAAAAAGAGTTCTGGAAAGACTGGTCCAACAAGAACGGCTACTGCGAGAACTGAAACAAAAAGACCCCAAAGACCATCCGCACCAAAAACTGCAGGAAGAAGACTTTAATGAATTGCTATGCTTCAAAGCGATTCATTGAACGAAAATCCCCGCAATAACATTGTTTCTCGAACAAAAACCACCCCCCCTACGCTTTTACAGCCCACCGAAGCACAGCGCTTTTTGAACGGGGATTGGAATATTGTTCACTTGAACTTGGCCGCAAAGGTTCACGGCTGATATCAGAATATACACCAGCCTCAAGGCCTTGCTGAAAAGACGCCTGGACACGATTATCCTCGCCGGAATGAAAACACAAAACAGCAACACGCCCTTGATCTTTTAAACAAAACGGCAAATCCCTCAAAAATTGTTCAAGCACAGTAAATTCAGCATTCACTTCAATACGCAACGCCTGAAAAACCCGCCGAATAGACGTTGTTGTTGCCGTATCGCATTCAGAAAACGATTTCTTCGACAAAGCATACGCAATCACATTAGCTAAATCTGTCGTCTTATTAATTTCATCTCTATTATTGAAAACCGCTCGCGCAATTGTCCGGGCACGCGGCTCGTCAGAGTTTTCAAAAAACATCATCTCCAACTGTTTCGCATCTAACGATTTTATCAGTTGCGCGGCGGACTGTCCGCGATGAGGATTAAGGCGTAAATCCAACGGCCCTTCACGCTTAAACGTAAACCCACGCTCCGGGTTATCCAATTGCATTGATGAAATTCCAAGGTCAGCAAGAATAAAATCAAAACCGGACACCGCATCAATTAACAACTTAGCCATTCCAGCAAAATTACTACGTTTAATGATTAATTCTTTATCACTAAACCCCATCGCGCGCAAACGCTTTTCCGTCCGCGCAAGTTCTACCGGATCAGCATCTATTGCAAATAACCGGCCGCCAGGAATAATCTTTTTAAATAACTCAACCGTATGTCCACCAAAACCTAATGTCGCGTCCAATCCAACCTGCCCCGGGGAAGGTTTTAGAATATCAAGAATCTCATTCACACAAATCGGCCTATGGGTACCGGCCGGCGTTTTGCCCGCCAAAATAACCTTCTCGACATCCTCAGGATACTTCTGAGAATTAAGCTCTTTATATTTTTCTTTAAAATGCCGCGGATGAGCCCCCCTATACCGAACACGACGCTTATGCTGAGGTGGCTCGTTGTTTGTATGTTCCATCATCTGCCCAAGTTACAACAGGTATAATTAACAAAAATGCACTTATTGCATTATATTTTGCGTTGTACTTCGCGGTAATGCCCAGAAGCCGTCATTACCTTACTGTTATAATGAGCAAAAATGCGATTCATCTTTGCACATTATAACTTATGATACTTAGTGGCGGTTCCTTTTGATTTCTCGACAGGATACTTTTCTTGATTATGAATCATCTTCTCATTCATGGCCTGGCTAATATCAATATTTGTTACGTTGGCAAAATTAAGACAAAATGCCATCACATCCGCCAATTCATAACTAACCGTTTGACGGAAATCATCTTGCTTGAGAAGATCTTCAATTTCCTCATCCGTTTTCCAAAGAAACTCTTCCATCAACTCATTCGCTTCAATACTCATCGCCTGCACAAGATTCTTCGGCGTATGAAACTGCCCCCAATCCCGAGCATCCCTAAACTTTTTCATCATTTCTTTTAAATCATTAACTGATGTGGTGTCATCTTTATTTGTCATAGCATGCCCCTACCTTTTCCAGAATCATATTATATCCGTTCCTTCATTTACCTTTCACAGCAATCCATACAACCGCGGCCCCTCCACCTTTACGTCCACTATGCGTAGGAACTTGCACTTCTTCAACCTTAAATCCAGCCTTACGTAAATGTTTCGTAAACGTTACATCACGACCAGCTGACCATACCGCTAAAACACCTTCCGATTGCAACGCATCATATGCGGCTTTAAGTCCACATGGAGAATAAAGGCGATCATTTTTCTTTTGAACCAACCCCTCGCTACCGTTATCGACATCCAGAAGAATAGCATGGTAGAAATCTTTCGACGTATTTATTTTATCAACCACATCCCCCTCATAAACCGTCACCCGTTTGTCATTCAAAGGACTCTTCGCCAAAGAGCTAAGAAATCTATGGTTCCACTTAACCACCTCAGGCACCAATTCAGCCACAAGGACATGCGCACGGGCGTTAAGATTATTCAATGCCACTCTAAGAGTAAATCCCATGCCCAAACCGCCAACAAGAATTTGTGGCTCCCTCGCTTTTTTCATCTTCAAACAAGCGAGCTTAGCCAAAGCATCTTCCGAACTATGCGCGCGGCTGTTCATAAGTTCAGAAGCCCCGACCTTAATTGAATACTCCGTACCCCTCTGAGACAACCGGAGTTCTTTACCGTCTCCGGGAAGCGAAACTTTATCTAACAAAATCCAAGGAATCATTACTACCTTTCTATAATGCGGACCGCCCCCACTACCAATCAATAGGGTGATAATCTTTTAAGAACTTTCCACACCAATGCTGTCCTGTCAAAATACCGTCAAAGAAAGGATCACAAACACGAGCCGCGCCATCCACAATATCTAACGGCGGCTGAAAATCATGCGTTTCCTGTTTGTAAATAGCTAACGTGACCGGATCTTCATCCGTAACCCACCCGGTATCCACCGCGTTCATAAAAATACCATGCCGGGCCAGATCACTAGCCGACGTATGCGTCAACATATTCAGCGCGGCCTTAGCCATATTAGTATGCGGATGCCGATCCGCTTTTTTAAAACGCAAAAACTTGCCTTCCATCGCCGAGACATTAACAATATGTTTTTTTCCAGTATTATCCCGCTTCATCATAGCACTCAGCCGATTACATAAAACAAACGGGGCAATAGCGTTAACCAGCTGAATCTCAAACATCTCCGAGGTCGACACCTCCCCTAAGCGTAACCGCCAACTATTGGTTTCCCGCAAATCCACCTGCTGCAAATCCGCGTCAAGTTTTCCCGAGGGGAACACCTTCTCAACCGGCAGGTCATGATCATACGTATAAGGAATTTGTGATAATTGCGCCGAGGCACGTAGTCCAATGCCTTGCATCTTTCCATTCCAAGCAATCGGCAAAGAAGCCTCATCCGAAAGATCTTTCCGCCCATACGACATCAATTGATTTCGACATTCTTCATAATGACCAAGCAGTCCCTGCGCTTCTTGCGGCAATTCATGCATATGTTTAATTTCATTAGCCATTAAATGCGCGTAAAAACCCGGCGGCCGGCGAACAGTTTGCGCCGCATTATTGATCAATAGATCAAGCCGGTCATACGTCTGTTCAACGAAATCACAAAATATTTCAATACTGGGTGTATGGCGCAAATCCAAACCATAAATATGCAGTCGCTTTTCCCACTGCGAAAAATCCGCTTCCTTAGAAAACCGCAACGCCGAATCAACAGGGAAACGCGTCGTCGCAATCACCGTGGCCCCGGCACGCAACATCATCAACGTCGCCTGATATCCAATCTTCAAACGCGATCCCGTAATTAAAGCCACCTGCCCTTCTAAAGAGGCGGTCTGAAACCGTTTCTGATAATTAAAATCCGCGCACGCAGAGCACAGCGCATCATAAAAAAAATGCAGCTTCGTATATGGCGCTTTACACACATAACAATTACGAGGGCTATTAAGCTCGGCATCATTAGGCGCGTCATTACTTGGCATCGGTAAAATCGGCGACGGTGCGCTAAAAACCTCAGCCGCCCGCGCCTGACGAATACCTGTAGCCTGCCGCGCATTTTTTTCCTTATTAACAACACGTTGCTTTTTTCGATACTTAATCGCGTGAATTCGTTTACGCGCTTCAATCTTGTCCGGACGGGAAAGTTTACCGGCCGCTGTTAAAAGCGCAACCCGCTGTTCATGCGAAAGAGCGGCTAATTGATCGCTGTCCTGAACAAATTCGTTCAGAAGCGCAATGGCCTTTTGGATTTCTTCATCCGTAAACACACCGTCATTCTTTTGATTATCCTGACTCATTTACCACCCCTAACAACGAAATTCTAACAAGAGACAGAACCATATTGTTTGCTGTCCCTCATTTTTCTCAATTAAAAAATAAAATCTATTTAAAATCAAAGTTCTGCGTTTTCGCCTGATTCTGGAGGCTTTTCAGTATTACAGAGCCTAAACTTTGATCCCCTTCTTCTTCGGCTCTTTTCTCCTGAATAAAGACAGCTCTTTTCTTACTTAAATCAGCAATTTGATTTTTAAAGAATGGGGGACAGCTGTACTAGGGGAAGAATTTTGCAACTGGATAAACTTAAACCCCCAACCTATTTAACAATAACTTTCTTAACCCTGCCGTTTTCCCATGTTGCTAACGGTCTGCCATCTTTTTTATGTTGGGCAACGACCTTCCTTACCGCCACTTTCATAGCAACTTCGGCCTTATCCAATATCGTCATTCTTTTTTTCATAAACTAACTCCAATTTTCTTAATAATCCGTTCAAATAAATTTTTATAGCCTTTTTCTTTTAACATTTTTAAATACTTCAAATACGTCACCCCAGACATGGTCGTTTCAAATCCAAAATCAACGCCCGCGCAGGAATATTCTTTGATCTGCTCTAAAACAAGCTTTCCAGATTTTATAGCGACTTGTTGGGGAGAAAAAGGCGACAGTCCTGCGGCAATAAGATCCGCATTAATATTGACATTTATTATATGCCGTATATACTCACAGTAGCTGACATTCCATCAGTTAGCCCCTTCTTCGTATGGTTGCGATTTAGGGGCGTCTTTTTATTCTGCCCCTATTTCCCATCATTTTAAGAACTCTGAATACTCACGACGAATAAGCTGAATCACACGATCAAGTTCTTGCAGGAAGTTTGAACGGTCCTTCTTATGAAATGGTGGCGGACCTCCTGTGATTTCTCCTGAATCGCGCAATTCCGACATTAACGAGCGCATCGCAACTGCATCACCAA
>JAGLHE010000165.1 GCA_023143685.1 Candidatus Omnitrophota bacterium | reverse complement strand
CTGCAAGTTTGTTGGGAATAACTAGCCCCTCATCTCCAATTACGTGTTTTACGCTGTTGTGTCCAGCCAGGCATCCAGTTACTATCACTTCTGTGTGCCCAACAGTCAACCCCGATTTCTCCCCGGCACAAAACAGGTTCTTCATCCCCATCACTTTTAGAGTGTTATCCCGAGGAGCCATAGCAGTATACCTTATTGAGTTACCTATTCCTCCCGAATACGGGTCCTCGTATCTTGCGTCCTCAAAGCCGGGGATCTGTCTCAGAAGGTCCAGTGGGAAGTATGGGGTCATAAGTTTGGCAAAACCAGTATCTAACAGCACAATATTTTCAGCATAGGCCGGAAGAGCGTACTGGACACATGCTTTTTTGGAGAGCTTGCTCTCGTCGACCAGGTCTTTGGGAAGTGGGACAACAGAAACGCCGGTCTCATTCAGTTCTTTAACAATGCTAGGGGCGAGGGTATGCTTCATTAGTTTACAGGACCCACTGAAAACTCCTGGAGTCCCGTCCGGCCTCATTCCAGAAAAATCCTTTATCCCAGCCTTTTCGCTGATGCTGACACGCGTTTTGAAAGTGGGGCACCTGTATACACACATTGCGCAACCATTACCGTATCTTACGCAGTTCCCAGTATTGGCCGCGGTACCCGTACAATCAACGAAGACATCGCCACAAAAGGTCTCACCTTCATCTGAGGTCACGGACTCTATGGAGGCACCATTTTTCTTGACCGAGTTTATCCTTGTCTGAAAACTAATCTTGACATTATTTTTTATCAACAACCTATAGACTTGAGGTTCAATTATCGCTGCGTCATACAGGCTGGCGTGTTTATGCCCTGGAAATTCAATGTTGACATGCCTTGCCAAGGAATCCATAATATTGAACAATTCGCCTCCCCCCAGGGCTATCATCTCTTCAGCGGCTGTGAACCGCCCGTTGTTCCTGAAAATTCCACCGACGAGGCCAGAACCCAGTAACATATCTGTTCTTTCGATTACCTCAACGTCAGCTCCAGCCTTGCTTGCTGTCAAAGCAGCAGCGCATCCCGACCATCCGCCTCCAATTACGACAACTTTGGTCATATTCATCAAGTCTAAAATTTAATTATATTGAATGAATGTTTTAATTGTTTGGATATTTACTTTATTTTAACTACTAAAATATACCTCTACGAACGAATAATTCATTACTAGAGGCGCTCGAATTACGCACAAATCGGGGATTTAACTTGTGTCCTTAGCTCCCTCATGAAGGACGCAATTCTCTGATCGTGTGTGCTGCGAAAACAATCAGACTGCCGGTGCAAGATTAATTCTATCTGGGGGCTATGAGTAGGACTACGATGGATGCTTCAGAGAAAGTCTTGCTAAAACAAGCGTAAAAAATTTATTATGATCAAAGCACAAAGAACATCGATGGTATCTATGGAAGTAATGGATGCAATTTCAAATCGGAGGTCCATCCGAAAATATCAGGATAAACCAGTTCCAGAAGAGACGGTACTTAAAATAGTGGAGGCAGGGGTGAGAGCGCCTTGTGGTTGTTCATTGCAGAAATATTCAATAATTTGGGTTAAAGACGAAGAGAAACGGAAGATTTTATGGGAGTCCTGTAGGAAATACCCCTTTATTTTAGAAGCTCCAGTGACCCTGGCAATATGTGCAGATCTCAGGAACCTCTTGAGAATGATATATACATCAGAGAACACGCCCTCTATCGACAACGAAGTAAATTTGATTTCGATTAAGCATAAGTTCAAAGCCATTTTCGATGCGGGGTTAGTCGCAGAAAATATGACGATAGCCGCAGAGTCTTTTGGACTGGGCTCTGTGTTTATCGGAAGCGCATTTGCTAACTTGAACGTAATCGAAACATTAAATCTACCAACCGGGGTCTTTCCATTATGTCTTCTCTGCATAGGATATCCCGATGAAGATCCATCTATAAGGCCAAGATTACCCTTGCACAGTGTGCTCTTTATTGATGAATACAAGGATCTTACGAAAGAGAAAATCGAAGATGCTGCACAAAACATGAATGCGGACGCTCGAGTGACTGGAAATACTGTGTGGATCAAACATGCAAAAAGAAAATTGTCTACTGATGCGGAAACAGAGAGAAAACTTAAACTTGCATTCATAAAAACCGGCTTCCTTTCAAATGAGAATATTGACACATACGTAAATGTGAAAATAAAGGAATAATAACTAATGCATAATATTAAAAAATATTCGTTCGTGCGCGCGTGACATTTCTAAAGAATTCAATATTTTTCTCAACCGGTGTTCCTTTCATTTTTTCCATATATTCCGGTATATCCCATGCGAGATGCATATTTAGTTGTTAAGAACCGTGAACAATCCTATAGTTAATTAATAGTTACAATTAGCTGTATTTTTAAAGAATTTGTCCGAAAGTGATATTAGATAAACTCAGCAATGTTGCTAGAACCATGTTTGAAAGTACCGTTTTGGGAGTGATTGCCGCCATTTGTTCGGCTGTATTCATGGCTGCACAAAGAATAACCTCACGACGCGGAATGGTTGGAGAAAAGAGCGTCTCCCCCACAATTGGCGTCTTCATAACCATGGTGGTAGCTCTGGGTTACTTCGGCCTCCTGATAATAGGTTTCGGTAAAGCGGGAGAACTCTTCAACGTTGATCGATTAACATTGATAAGCCTTGGCGTAGCAGGGATCATACACTTTGTGATCGGCAGGACCTTTTCCTATCATGCATTCAAGTATATCGGGGTAAACGCCGCCTCCCCATACATTGCCATGAACTCCTTCTATGCGATTGTTTTTAGCGCACTCTTCTTGAGTGAGCGTCCTAGCGTCGTCTCACTATTGGGAGCTTGTGTAATCTTATCAGGAGTTTTGATAATCACAATTTTTAAACCGCGCCTGACTTCGAGTGATCCCGTTCAACAACACCAATTTAGAAAGGGGATATTATGTGGGGTGGGGGCAGGACTTTCTTTTGGGTCTTCTGCGCCCCTAATCCGGTTGGGTCTAAAGTCCGGAGGTACGCCGATAGTCGGGCCGTTCGTATCATATTTGTTTGCCCTGCTCGTGTACGTAC
>JAGLHE010000164.1 GCA_023143685.1 Candidatus Omnitrophota bacterium | reverse complement strand
TCTTTTGTTATTAATTCAAGTGAAGGCAAAAAGACGGTAGGTGTCATGACGCCAGGCGAGTATGAATTTAACACAGAGACGAAGGAAATCATGAAAGTTGTTACGGGGGAGATGTCCGTGTATTCTCCTGAATATGATGACTGGGAAGATTTTGGCGCGGGCGCATCCTTTGATATTCCCGCGCAATCAAAATTCAAGGTAAGGGTTGAAGAAGACACTGCGTATCTCTGCGAGTATGAATAAAAGCCAAGCATATTCAACGGTTAAAGAATGGCATCCGACGAAAAATGGTGCCACAGGTACTAAAGTGGGGACGCGTACGAATTGTGTGTATGTTCCCATTTTTTTTCTAGCGCTATTATGAAAAAGACAAGGACTAGCGATGTGGATATGCCGGTCGGCAAGTTAAAAAGGGTTGAGGATTTTTTGCCTCCGCAAGATATCATCATGAACCCCACCTACAAAGACCTTTGCGCGCGCATCAAAAAGGAACTTAAGCATACAACCCTGCAGTCGCAAAAACTCTTGCAGCACCAAGCGGTTTTGCGCAACTGGCATGTCGGCCGGTTTGTTGAACAGTTTGCCCGGGATTCCGGGGCAACCCGGCAAGCCAAGGCAAAGATCATCGACGACTTGGCGCAGGACCTCCATCTGCAGAAACGCTTCGTTTATGATACCTGCAAGTTTTACCGCCTGTACCTCAAGCCGCCTAAGGACAAGAATGTTTCCTGGACACATTATCAGCATCTGATCACGATTGATGATGTGTCGCGCCGTGGGTATTGGGAGAGACGCATCAGCCGGGAGAATATCGGGAGCAAGGTCTTTGCGGAGTTGCTGTATAAGGAGAAAGTGGGCGCCCGCATGCATGTGGAAGTTGGCCGGGATAAATTAAAGTTCACCCGCGGCGAGCCGTATCTTTACCGTGTGATGAAAGTCAACTTTGCCAACGCCCGTCAACCCGAGATGGTGATCGACTGCGGGTTTCATGTGGATGTAACGCAATATATGAATAAGCAGCTTGCGTTGCAGGGCGGGTTTTTGGTGAGGTCGGTTAAGGGGGAGGATGGGTATCAGATCAAAAGGGCGCGCAATGACAACCGCGAAAAGATTTATACGTATAAGGCGGGGTTAAAGAGAGTTGTGGATGGCGACACGCTGGATGCGCATATTGATTTAGGGTTTGGGATCCGCTTGAGTTATCGGCTGCGTTTAAGGGGGGTTGATACGCCCGAGTTAGGCACGCCAAGAGGGGCGCATGCCAAGGAATTTGTGGAGAGCAGGATTAAGAATTGCGCGTTTCTGGTGATCAAGTCCTATGGGTTGGATATGTATGGGCGGTATGTTGTGGATGTTTTTTGTGACGCGGATTCAGAGGATGTGTTGCAGGTCGCGGCGCAAGGCCGGTATCTTAATCAGGACCTTTTGGACGCTGGCCTCGCCAATCTCTGGCGCTAGTTGCCTTTTCTGCAAAAGTATGTTGCTGCATGCAAAATCTGGGTTTAAATTTATATTGATTTGTGAATAATCGAGAATTGGCAGGCCAGGCCTCGGTCTTTTTTTTGCCCCCAGATTTGATTTATAAGCAAATTATTGGAATAATTACAACTAAATTTAATGGAAATTTAGAATAAATTCTGACATTCCCCGCATCTCTTTCTGGTGTAAAGATTTATGTTTTTAAAATAATTTGACAAAACACTAACCCTCTATTGACAAATCATCAAAATAGTGCTATCCTTGATCATCGCAATTAGAAAGGATGATCAAATAAATGAATTTTAACCTGGATTTTGATGAACCCATTGGCAATTTAAGCCAGAATTCCCCCCAAAGCTTCAAATCAAATACCCCACTTAATACTCCAGATAAAATGATGACATTTTACACAGGCCTAAGCACCACCTGCCTGCAATGCGTCAACAGTTAGGCCTGGAGGCCATGCTCGAGCATTGCGGGCAGTATCTATGCAACATGCCTTGTCGTTGGTGAGAATTGAGAAGATTTACCGGGATGTTATCCGGGACGCATAATTTTATTTCTTATCCTTAACTTACAATTTATAGAATTTTTAATATGCAATATTCCAGGGTTCTACAAACAATGAGTCTTCTCGTCGGCGGGTGCTTGCGACTGGGGGAACAGGATATTAACACGTGTTGAACAGGTGAAGAAAAGTTAAACAAACAAAAAGGGAGAAGTGAGATGTTAAAGAAAGCAATGTCAGTTGTTTTGATGCTGAGCTTTTTGGCAGTTACAAGTGCCGCGTTTGCCGCAGATGTCTTTGTGACTCAAAAGGGGGCCAGGTATCACCAGGAAATTTGCAAGTTGATTGCAAATAGAGAAACAACACAGCTTGAAGAGAAAAAAGCAATTGAGGAAGGGTATAGCCCATGTAAACGATGCTTAAAGGAGAAAGCCAAAACTTTTAAGCCGGTCAAGAAGGCCAAGAAGACGAAGAAAAAATAATCCCGAAGAAATACGGGCCGTTAAAAATATCAGGGGCGTTCGTTAATTACCATTAAGCAGAAAGTGCAGCTGTTGTTAGGGGTAGCAATAGTCCTGCGCGGGGGATCAACGAAAAGGGGATGGTATTCGGGACGCCCCCTGATAAAAGAGCGTTAAGCGCTAAATATGAGGACAGATGATGAACAATTCATTTTTAAATCATAATACATGTTATTTTATTTCTCACAAAGGTGAAGACGGACAGAATTTTTTTCTTTGCGAAACTGATTATAAATTTTATCTGCGCCTGCTCAAAAAATATAAACTTAAATTTGATATCCAGATTTTTGCTTTCTGCTTATTATCCGATGCTATTTATTTGATCCTGCAGCCTCCAAACGTTAAGAATCTTTCAATATTTATTACCTGTGTTACACAGTCATATCGTTTATACCTTAATGCCCGTTATAGCGGTAAGGCTAATGTCTGGCAAAAAAAGTACCGTAGCTTCGCAATCGTCACAGACGACGCATTGTTTGAGTGTGTTAAATATGTTGAATCTGTCCCTGTCCGGGCAAAGATTGTCGTTAACCCAGCCGAATATCCGTGGAGCAGTCATAGTCTTCGAGTGTCAGGACGGGATAATTATATATTGGATAAACAATCACAAAATCGGGGTGCTTTTCATGCGTGATCAGGTGACGTATCCGTTCCTCTCCCCAGATAGTTCGGAAGAAGTCTGTTTGCCTGGAAGTACCCTTTATTCGTGCTCAACTTGTGGCCCGTGTCCGAAAAGAGTGATTTTTGGCACGGGTCGCGGGGATGGGCCCATAAATTTAGAAAAACCAACCGGGTCGCAGAATCCGGTTCAAGGAATTAAGTTGCCATGAAAGGAGCAGTTATGTTGAGAAAAAAAAGAGAGAACAGGTTGAGCGTTTCAAAAAAGGTTGTGTGTGTGATAAGCGCGTTTTTGATTTTGTGCAGCCATAACCAGGCGATTGCGAAAGAATCTTCTACTACAATACCAACAGATACACAAACAGTAGAAACAGATTCACCAGGTTCGTCTGTAACAAAAGTCAAACCTTCAAAGCCGGTAGCGGAAATTCCATCATCCAAAACGATTACGCGCGCGGAGCTGATCGGAGACGCGCCTGACGCGACGGGATACGATCCTGATGAAGCCGCGCAAGAGCCGGTTTCCGAGGAGCCGGTGCTTGAAAGTTCGGAAATGTTAAGTGCGATGACAGTATCCGTGATGGCAACATCCGATGGCGGGACGTCATCTACAACACCATTACCGGAAAAAATGATTAACAGTTTTCAGTTTGATCCGTCAAGCGGGTCAGGAGTGTTCTCTCTACCTCTATATACATCAGCCGGCCGTAAGGGTATGCAGCCTGGTGTGGGAATATCTTATTCTCCGCGCCGCGGTAACGGGGTTTTAGGTTTTGGTTGGGGAATTGATTTTGGATACATCGAGCGTTCAACAAAAGAAGGCGTTCCTGAATATGACGGGACGGATACGTTTATAGCATCGTTAGGCGGGGCAATGGAACTTGTTGATATCGGCGGCAGTGAGTATCAGGCCAAGATTGAAAGCGGGTTTATGAAGTTTAGTTTTGACGGCACATCATGGGAAGCAAAGGATCAGCAGGGAAATACCTATTATTTCGGGTTAGACACGTTGCTTGAAGATAATTCGCGTGTGATGGAGGGAGAAAAAGTTTTTCGTTGGTATTTAAGTGAAGTCAAGGACGTGCATGGCAATTATTATTTTGTAAGGCATTTTGCGAATGGTGGATTTGAGATTTTATATACAGGCGAGCCAGGCACAGACCGTGATGCTTTAACTGCAGGCACACAGAATTTCAAATTCAGGGTTGTCCCACAGATGGATACGGTTGACCGGGAAGATATTATTTTAAATTACCGGGCCGGCATAGCGATTCAGCATGACCGCCGGATTAATGCGATAAATGTTTATGCGGACGAGAATTTAATGCGCAAATATGTGTTTGATTATCATTACAGCTCTCGTACAGGCCGGTCACTATTAGAGAAGATCACAGAGTACGGTGCCGACGGAATAACCGCCATGCCGGCAGTAACGTTGACATATCAGGATGCAGATAACATGACGTATGATATTTCAAGTGTGCTGGATGATCCGTTGGTTGGGGATCATTTGTTTAATGCAAAAGTGAATCACCAGGATGTCTTCCATGATAATGGCCCGATTTTGTATCCAACCTATGGTGGTAATCCGGATTACGGGCAATTTTCGTCCGGGCAGGTTATTCCCTGGAGCGCAAAGATTACACAAAGTTCCTATAATGATGGATTGCGAAATTGGAACCATGGCTCGGGAGGGGATTTCCATTATCGGGGAGCAGGAGACACAGCCTTTTATGCCTGGACATGGCTTTACTCACAAGATGGAGGCACGGTAAATATTTCTAATAATGGGGATGTTTTTGATTTGTTTTTTAAAGGAGAGCGATATCGACAACAAGATATTCCCTTAAGTCTGGACTCTGGCTACAACCTTCTTCAGGTCACCGGGTATAACCAGAATGACGGAAGTCCATACGATCTTTACACCGCGTTAGCGAATTCAGGGCTGGTTGACCTTATGAATTCAGCGCAGGTAATTTTACCGCAGTTGTCAGGAGATTTTAATGGCGACGGGCTAGCGGATGTGGCAACACATTTTTCATCCACAGGAATTATTAAGGTAGCGTTGTCCAATGGCGTTACCTTTTTAGGCAAGACAACGTGGATGACCAGCTTTGGTATTGACCAGCGGATCCAGCTCGGTGATTTTAACGCAGACGGCAAAACCGATATCGCGTCTGTTAACGTGAGCGGTGACTGGCGAGTGGCGTTGTCAAACGGATCAGGGTTTGTTGATAATGGAGTATGGATTACAGGGTTTGGCCCAACAACAGAGCACATAAGTACTGGCGATATGAATGGTGACGGCAAGACAGATATTATTTCATTTTATGACGATGGAAATGCCGCGATGCGTGTTGCCTTGAATGACGGGACGCAATTTGTGGATCAAGACAGGATCACGCAATATATCGGAAATTGGTATGATGAAGTTCAGTTCGCCGCAGATTTTAATGGGGATGGGCTGACCGATTTAGGGGCATTCAGAAAAAGTGGAGGCACATGGTATTTGTATCTTAATCCGGGGAATACAGGCGTGGCATTTCCATATATATCCTCAGGGGTTAACCCGTTTGGAGCAGATCAAACCATGGCGGTTGCTGATTTCAACTCGGACGGGATGACAGATATCGGGTATTACGATTACGCGAACGGTCAGGTTGTTTTTAAAGCCTCAAAAGGCACGACTTTTGGCGAAGCGCAGACTTTACCGATAACCTTTAATATGCGTGCGTCAACAGATCAAGTCCAGTCTTCGGATTACAACGGTGATGGCCTGACAGATTTTATCGCGTACAACAATTTTGGAAACCTCGAAGTTGCTTTTTCACAAGGCAACCATGCTGACTTGTTAGCGCAGGTGGATAATGGGGTAGGCGGTACAACATCTGTTACTTACAGTTCATCCGTGCATTACCCGAATGAGTATTTGCCGTTTGGCATGCCGTTGGTCTCGTCGATGACCGTGGCTAACGCGCAGGGGGACAGCTACACAACTCAGTATAGTTATGAAGGAGGGTTGTGGGATACGGCTGAACGGGAATTTTTTGGATTTGAAAAAGTGCGTGTGACTGACCCCGAAGGCAATTACGCGCAGACAATCTTTTTGCAGGATGATGTGTACATCAAAGGCCGCGTCCAGAGTCAGGCTCAATACGCTTTGGGTAACAGCAATCCGTACAGCAAAACCATAAACACCTGGAGTGTTGAAGATATTAATACAGGTGTGACACCGGCGATTAAGTTTGTGAAACTGGACCGGACAGATAATTTTGTTTATGACGGCGATACGACAGGCCGCAGGACAGCGCAGAAATTTTATTATGATGAATCAGTACAGCTTGGCCATTTGACCAAAGCTGAGCAGCTCGGGGAAGTTGAGCTGACAACCGGTGCGGATATTGATGTGGCGGATAACCGTAGTGTTGAGACCACTTATTTAAACAATATTTATGGTGATCCATATTTAGCAGGCCTGCCGAACGAAACAATTGTGCGTGATGGCAATAACGCGGTTGTACACAAGACATGGTTTTATTATGACAACAATGCGGATTTAAACGTAACCCCGGCGATGGGCTTATTGACCAAGAAAATTGATTGGTCAGGTGATGGGGTAGAAGATATTGACCCGGAGACATATTACACATATACCGTGTACGGAAATTTAGAAACAACAACCGATCCGCGCGGTTACACAACATCCATTGTGTATGATCCGGATGTTCAAGCGTATCCGTTAACAACAACGAACGCGTTGGGACACACGGTTGTTAATGAATATTACGGCATCAATGGTGTGGCGCTGGATAGCGGGGATGGATATCAAGGCCTTTATGGCCAGGTCAAATCTGCAACTGATCCTAACAGCCAGACAGGCCGGCGCACGTATGACACGTTTGGCCGGTTGACAGCAACTGTTTCACCGTTTGATTCGATTGATTTACCGGCCAGCCAGGCCATTTATGAAGAAACGCCAACGTATACCAAAGTAACAAGCAAGTCGTGTATTAATCATGGCCAGCCAGAGACGATTGACGCGGTAGTGTTTGCTGATGGATTGGGCCGCGCGATTCAATCCAAGGCAGCATCCGCAACAGCCGGGCAATATGTTGTGAGTGGCCAGACAGAATACAACTCAAGAGGATTACCCGTTAAGAAGTATCTCCCGTATTTTACGAGCGATGATATGAATACGATCACAGCGATTGATCCGCTTAATCCGGCTGCCACAGTGGTGTACGATGCGATGGGCCGGGCAGTGCAGAGCATTAACCCGGACGGAAGTTTTGCTGATGTAGTTTATACGGATTGGAAAACAGAAAGCATTAATGCGAACGGACACAAGCAGGCGTCTTATTTTGACGCGTATGGCCGGCTTGTTCAAAAAGAAGAGTATCTCGGCGCTGACGGACGTAACGGGTATTATCCCGCGGAGCCGTATACGGTTTATGCAACGACACTGTATGCGTATGATTCCGAAGGCAATTTGGTGCAGACCGAAGACGCGCATAACAACATTACGACAATTGCTTATGACAATCTGAGCCGCAAGACATCAATGCAAGATCCTGATATGGGGTATTGGCAATATGGTTATGGCCTAAACGGTAATTTAGAGTGGCAGGTGGATGCCAAGGGCCAAAGAATTGATTTTACGTACGACGAGCTTAACCGTTTGGTTAGCAAAACCGATGGCGCGGATTTGAATGTAAATTATACGTACGATGACCCGATGGTTGATTATTCTAAAGGAAGATTAACAAGCGTTGATTATGGCGCGGGGTTAGACCGTACAGAGTTTTATTATGACGCGATGGGGCGCGAGGTGCGCTCAGCAAAAACCATTGGCGCTGATACATACATGGTTGACCGTTCGTATGACGCGTTAGGCCGGTTAAAGGAAGTGGTTTATCCTGACGGGTCTGTTGTGACATATTTTTATAATGACGTCGGACAGGTTGTGCGTGTAGTTGAGACGCCGTCCGGAGGCATCTCACCGTTGAGTTATTTGGATGAGTACGAAGTGAGGGGTACGGGGTACGAAGATTCGGGGAATTTTGTGGATTTTCTGGTCAGCGCTATTGGTAACATTTTGGACGTTGCGCTCGGGACTTCTCCTGCTTATGCCCAAACAACATTCCCTGTTACGCTTGAAGCCGAAGATATGCCGACTAAAACCACTGGCGGTTCAACATCTGACGGATGGAATATTTGGAGTAATGGGTATATTGAAGATTCGCTTGATTTTAATAGCGGAGGGATGTTTGAGTTTGAGATTGTGGCTAAGGGATCGTACGCCGGCGGGGCGTGGCCCAATATGGAATTGCGCCTTGACCAAGTTAACCAAGCGAGTTTTACAGTTAACTCAAGTTCATGGAAATCCTATATTGTTGAACTATATGTCGCGTCAGGGGTTCACAAAGTTGCGGCGGCATTTACGAATGATTATTACGTGCCGGGGGTGGAGGACCGTAATCTTTATGTGGATAAAATTATCATCCGCCCAGTTGAGGCTGTTGCACCGGTGCTTACGAGTCACTGGAGGCTAGATGAAACAAGTGGAAACACACTTTATGATAGTTCAGGAAATAATTATAACGGCACAAATATGGGAGCTTTACCTGAGTTGTCCGGTAAAATTCAGGGGGCATTACGGTTTGACGGTGTGTCAGATTATGCCGATATGGGAACTGGTCCCGCAATAACGGGACAAGGCGATTTTTGTGTTGCAGCTTGGATTAAAACAGACAGTAATACAGGGCAGGTGATCATCAATCAAAGAAGCAGTTTAGGTTATAACGGCGAATATATGCTTGAAGTTTTATCTGATGGCCGGTTATTCTGGTGGACGTATGGAGACTATGCATATGGTTTCCGTTTTGCTTCAAGCGCAAGAGTTAATGATGGTCAATGGCATCATGTTGTTGCAGGGCGGGACAATGCGGGACAAGGGTTGCTGTATATCGATGGGGCTTTAGATAATACTCAAACTGCTCCTTCAAGGACGATGTCAGTGCTTAATGTATATATTGGAGCAGATGTCCGTGATTTTAATAAGCATATGAATGGGGTTGTTGATGATGTGCGGATTTATGATCATCTTTTATCAAATAGTGACATTACAGCTTTGTATAATTTAGATCAAGATCCAGCAGCATCACCGGTGTTGGATTCTGCAACAGCTGATGACGCGCAAGTGGATTTGAGTTGGACTGCTGTGAGTGGCGCGACCGGTTACAAAGTTTATTATGGAACAACGTCAGGAAGCTATGATGCGCCGGTTGATGTTGGGGATGTAACGAGTTATGCCGCGACAGGTTTGACGAATGATACAACATATTATTTTGTGGTCACAACTTATGACGGGGTTGATGAAAGCACAGTATCGAATGAGTTGAGCGCAACGCCGGTCGCGCCGTCAGTGCCGCCGTCGTCAGGAGTTCCTGATGTCCCTATATTAAACAGTGCAAGTGCAGGCAATGGACAAGCAACATTAAGTTGGGACGCGGTTACAGGAGCAGAGGGGTACAAGGTTTATTACGGAACTGTGAGTGGTGGAGGAGTCGCGTATGCTGATTACACTGCAGATGCCAATTGTGTGGCTGCATGGAAGTTTAATGAGGCGTCAGGTTCTGTAATTGACTCGTGCGGTGTGAATAATGGAATAGTGTCTGGTGGCAGTGTACCGCAGGGAGTAGCAGGGCAATATGACCAGGGGATTGAGTTTTTAGGCTGGCCCGACGGAAATAACGCGTATGTAAATTTAGGTAGTGACGCGTCGTTGGATAATTTAGCTAATCGAACGATTGTGGCGTGGGTTAATCCGCAGCGTACAGCAGGGAGTGAAGGGTTAAAAATCCTTGCGAAGAATTTACATGACGGATGGAGTTTGTCGGTATCAGAGGGAAATAATATCCAGTTTACGCAGGCGTTCAGCGGAGGGATTGTGGGGTGGCAGACCATAACCGGTGCTGTCCAGTTAAACACATTCCAGCATATTGCTGTGACGTATGCAGGGACAAGTTCATCTGATGTGCCGACGATTTATCTTAATGGCGTAGCGCAGGCGATTAATTCTCCTGCCCCCTGGGGTGTGCCGGATATGGATGCCGCGTTTGATCTTAAGCTTGGGATTGAATATGGTGTAGGGGAATTTGACGGGATTATTGATGAAGTCGGTATTTTTAACCGGATGTTGTCCGGGGCCGAGATCAACGAGCTTATGGACAACGGGCTCGACGGCACGGTTAACGCGCATTATGAGTTTGAAGTTGACGCGGGTGATGTTACGAGTTTTGATGTAACAGGGTTAACGAATGGCACACAATATTATTTTGTAGTGTCTGCGTACAACTCCGACGGTGAGAGCGCGGTGTCGGATGAGTTGTCAGCCGTGCCGGTTGCGCCTGACCCTGTGGATGTTGTAGTTAATACGGTTTACAACGTGGTCGGCCAGATAACACGCATTGAATATGGTAATGGCTCGATCGAAGAGTATACGTATGACGCGTTGTCAATGCGTTTAACACAAAAAGTCACAACAGACGGATTAGGCGCGTTGGTGCAGGATTTGAGTTATGTGTATGACGGGGTTGGTAATATCGTCGAGATTGTAGATGCTGTCGGCAGTGCGAATCAGAGTTTTGAGTATGACGCGTTAGGCAGATTGGTTACGGCTGTTGGCGAAAGTTATGGTGCCAAGGATTATGTGTATGATGAGATTGGCAACTTAATGGAAAAGGACGGCCGGTTTTATGCGTACGGCGAGAACGGGGCAGGTCCGCATGCAGTGACGAGTTTAAGTGACGGGTCATTGTTCGGGTATGACGAAAACGGCAATATGACAAACCGTGTTGAAGACGGAGTCACGACGATCTATGCTTACGATGTTGAGAACCGTTTACAAGAAGTCCAGAAAAATGGTGGCACGGTTGCGGAATTTAGCTATGATGGTGATGGAGGCCGGACGCGTAAGGTTATTTATGACGCAAGTGTAACGAATACGCGTTTTGTAGGTTCGCTCTTTGAGATTGCCAACAACCGGGTCAGCAAGTTTATTTATTTGGGTTCGCAAAGGGTTGCGGCGGTTAATGACGGTGAGATGTCGTATTATCACACCGACCATCTTGGCGGCCTGAATGTGGTTACTGATGCGGATGGTCTAAAGACAGACGTAATCGAATACACCCCATTCGGCTCAAAAACCCGCCATGACAAGTACGGCACCGGCGAGGATGTAGCCTGGCACTACTTCACAGGGCAGAGGTTGGACGACGAGGTAGGGCTGTATTACTACGGAGCAAGGTACTATGATCCAAGCCTGGGGAGGTTTATAACGGCGGATACGATTGTGCCTAATCCAAGTAATTCACAAACATTCAATCGATACAGTTATTGTCATAATAATCCTGTCAATTTTGTAGATCCAACGGGACATTTTGCGTGGTTTATCCCAATGATTGTTGCTGCCGTCAAAGGGGCGATAGTTGGTGCGGCAATAGGTGCGGGTTCAGCCGCAATAATGGGTGGCGATATTGGACAGGGCGCACTGTTTGGGGCAATAGGGGGTGCAGCCTTTGCGGGCGTATCGTCGGCTTTTACCAGTTTCGCGAAATTTGCTATGTTTGGAACAACAAATGTATCTTTGATAGGCAATGCTGCCAATATGACTAATATTGGTGCAGGAGTTATTGGCGGAGCAGGCGCAGGTGCAGCTGGTGCGGCATTTTTAGGAAGTGATATATCAAATGGAGCAGGAATTGGAGCTCTAAGTGGAGGATTGTTTGGTGGTATAAGTGGCATGAAAGGAACAGGTTGGGCAGGTGTTGGAAGGGTAGGTTTAGCGAGTATTGCTGGTGGAGGCATATCAGAAATAGCAGGAGGTTCATTTGGTGATGGGGCAGCCTTTGCGGGGATAATTGCAGGTGCAGATTTTGTTTATCGATCGGTTATTAAAATGGAAGGTTATGATCATGGATCATCATCTGACACTGCTGACTATTCTGGTGATGCAAAAAAAGATAAAAAAGGGATGGTGCTTAAAGTCATTCATGATCCGTTCGAGAGAAAAAGTAATGTTGGCTTTAGTTCTAGGCCTGGAGAAAAAGGTTTTTTTCATGAAACTGGTGCACCGATGAGTTGGATTGGGAAAAATGTTCCGGTTGTTAATGGTACGTCGTACTTTCATGATATTATTACAGAGCGTTTTAGTAGACAGTTTGGAGAAGTTGCGAATAGGATGTTCTTTAATGTGCCTTCCATGTTGCCTTCTTATGGGATCACTTCTATTGGCTCGACCATTAATGATCAGCCATTTTTTATGGGTCAATCTGAGATTTATGGAGATTAAATTTAGAGAAGGCAATGTCTGTTTAATTTCTAATGTTTACTGGAAATAATTAAATTCAAAGTCTTGGAGTATAAGAATATGACAGCAAATAAAACAGTGTTTTTCTGTGTTCTATTTATGCCAATTCTGTTTGGTTGTGCTGCTGTGAGTGATTATTACGTGAGTCAACCAGCAAATAAGCGACATGCTGGCTATGAATTTTGGCCAAACGGTATAGTTCGTATTGTTTCGCCCGATATTAATTTGTTTATTCAACCAGATAATATCGTCAATACATCAAATGGCATAATAGGTTCTTTCCCTGCGCCTCCGATAATTATTATGGAAGGAGATCAAGTCATAAATATTGAGGAATCGAGGCAAAATGAACCATTTTATGTAGAAATTTTAGTGAAAGCTCAAAAAGAGGGTTTTGTTTTCAACCCCATGGAAGTACATTGTAAATTGAATAATCAGGGATATTTGCAAGCAAGCAAATATATCAATCCAGACAAGAAATTTAGGGCTCCAAAAAAGAATGGTATGTTTACATTGATGATGCCAAAGCCAGCAGAGTATTCTTGGAGAACTGAGAAGAATGAAAAACAGCTGGATAGATATTATAATATTCCAACAGGAAAATGGGTTGGGTATCGAATACGCTTTGATATTGAAGCACCAAGGCCAGGAGTACCATTTTCCATTGAAATAAAAGGGTTAAAGCAAAGAGATGAAGTAGTGCCTCTTCCTAATATTCAATATTTGAAAAAAGTTAAATTTAGAGATATTCACACATGAAGAAAAGGGGGGACGAACCCACTAGGAAACGAAGAAACGAAGGGAAACGAAGACGGAAAACGAAGAAAACGAAGGGGACAGTCCCCGAAAAGGGACAGGGCACTAGCGGGGAGAGGAGGAAGTGAGACGGTTTTGTGGCGCGGATAGCGCGAAATTATATACTTTATGATGGTTGTTATTGCCATATAATCTCAAGATCAAATCGAAAACAAGAAATTTTTAAGGATGACGAGGATTTTTGCCTTTTTCGCAAGCTGCTCGAGAAGGCAAAGAACGAACATCTTTTTACAATATATCATTATTGTATTATGCATACGCATTTTCATTTAGCTGTTCAAATGCTAGATGTAAGTCAATTTTCAAGAGCATTGCAGAAATTGAAAAGTCGGTATGTTGTTCATTTTCACAAAAAGTATAACTTGAGCGGGCCAATATGGCGCGAGCGTTATAAGAGTTTATTGATCGAGAACGAGGTATATTTGTATGCTTGTGGTCAATATATCGAGAATAACCCTGTAAGGGCAAAAATTGTAAAAACGCAAGAAGAGTGGCAGTACAGTTCAGGTAAACATTATTTATGTGGGGAGAAGGATTGCTTGGTGGACAAGTGCATGATTTTCGAAATTCCAAAGCACATAAAGATACCTGACCAGGAGTTTGAGTCGGGCAATGGCATAGGCAGCGGATTTTTTAAATATCAGATAAAGGAAAAAATGAAAGAGCTTTGGTGAAATGCCCTGTCCCTTTTTGGGGACTGTCCCCTTCGACCCATGCGCTGACAGTAATGCAATATATCGAGCAGAATCCTTTGCGGGCGAAAATGGTTAAGCACATTTCAGAATACACATGGAGTAGTTATAAATTAAATACACGAAGAAAGGAATCCGTCCTTATTGATCGAGTAGATAATAAAGTTTTTTATGAATTGGGTGGCGATCTTAAAGAAAGAATCTATAATTACAAGAAAATGATGGCTCAAAAAATAGCAGCTAAACAGTTAGACCAGATTCGATATACTACTCGAAAGGGTGGACACTATATCTCTGAAAAATTTAAAGACCAGATAGCAGGTCTACTGCCCAAAAAAAGAGGACGCGGCCGGCCAAGATCAAGGGAATTATGTTGCAAATAACGTAGCCCGTGTAAGTTGTGAGAAACGGCACTATTTTTCTACCAACTCACAATATCATACTCTAAAATTTTATGGAGAATAGAAATGATTAGAATGATAAATATTTTAGCGTTGTTAATTGCATTTTCTGTGCAAGGTTGTACTGCTGCATTAGCAGTTAATAATCAGTCGGGAGATTTAATGGACAAATTTACTATTAAACAGGCTGTTGAGGAAAGAAAGATTCTGAAAGGAATGACAAAAGAGCAGGTATTAGCTTCATGGGGAGAGCCTGATGATATAAGTACATGGGGAACAGATCCTGGTGAAGAAATTTGGTTTTATAAAGGGATACTTATGCAATTTGTGAAAAAAAATAAAAGAGTTACATTTCAAAATGGAATTGTTAAAGATTATTACATTGGTCGTTGGACAGATAAATAGCGAGGAATAAATTAAAGGGAAAGTTTGCAGACGTTGTCCGACGATAGTTTACCGATAGTTTGCAGATAATAGTTTACAGACGTTGTCCTAAATCGTCTGCGATAATTAAAGTTATAGAAATATCCGGGTAGTAAAAGAATGCCAAGTTATGCGAGGGGCTAGGTGCTTGTGCCTGGCGGTGTGCTAAAGTTTAAAAAAGGGGCAGAGCCCGGCTATAGGGAGGAGTATGGACACTATTTATGTATACGAGTCAGAAAAATATAAGAATTAAGTGGTTGAAAAAATTGTCGCAAAAGAAATATCGACGGCAGAGTAAAAAATTTACTATTGAGAACCTGACGATTATTTATGACGCATTAAAAAGCGGTTATGACTTTCAGGATCTGTTTGTGACGAAAAATTTTATAAATAAACACAAACAGAAATTTGAATATTTGCAAAAAGAATCGAAGCTGAATGAGTATTGTGTGATTGATGAAGATGTGAATAAATACTATTCGCAGCTAGATACTCCGTCGGGCATTACAGCTGTCTATGAAATCAACCCGTCTCCTTTGGACCAGGCCAAGTCGGTTGTTTATTTAAATGGCATTAAAGATCCCGGCAACATGGGTACCATCATGCGCAGTGCATTGGCTTTTGGCGTGCCTAATGTTGTGTTGGACGCGACATGTGTCGATGTTTATAATTTAAAAGTCATCAGCGCGGCGAAGGATGCGATTTTCAAATTGAATATTATTGAAGATGCCACCGGTGTGTGGCTTAAAGAGACTAAGGGCGCGTTGCCTGTTTATGTGGCCAACTCTAATGAGGGGCTTCGTTTGTCTGAGGTTGAGGCGGCTGAAAGATTTTGCTTGGTTTTAGGATCGGAAAGTCACGGAGTCAGTGAGGAGATAATCCGATTAGCAGATAAGAATATTCGTATAGAGATTAAAGGCGACATCGAGTCTTTAAACGTATCCTCCGCGGCCGCGATCTTGCTCCATGGATTAAAATGAATAAGAATTTAGAAAATAATTTTATTAGAATTGATGAGATTCTCTTGACTCTTGACGAGGAGGAAAGTGTTTTAGCAGTGAAGATTGCGAAGATATTAGGGGTTAATGAAAAGGAGATTGTTCGTTATGGTATTGCCAGGCGTGCCGTTGATTCGCGTAAGAAGGAAAACATTTTTTTTGTTTATTCTGTCAATGTAGAGTTAAGAAATCCGCAAAATTATTTATCTCGCCAAAGGCGGTTCTCGTCAACAATGAAAAAGAAGGCTCTTCGTCATAAAGTGCGATGGCAGGAGCCGTATGTTTATGAAATTAAAAAGGCTGCATCAGATTGTTCTCGTCGTCCTATTGTTGTAGGCGCCGGGCCTGGCGGATTATTTTGCGCTTTAGTTCTTGCCCAGGCAGGCTTGAAGCCTTTGGTTGTTGAACGTGGGCAGGATGTGGACGCGCGCGTCGAGGATGTGAAGGCATTCTTTTCTAAGGGAGAGTTTAACGCGAATTCAAATGTGCAGTTTGGAGAGGGTGGCGCAGGTACTTTCTCAGACGGTAAATTGCATACGAATGTTAAGGATTCACGGACAAAATATATTTTTGATCAGTTGATCACGGCGGGCGCCCCTAAAAGGATTGGCACTGATGCTCATCCGCATATTGGAACCGACAAGTTGCGCGCAGTTGTTAAGAATTTGCGTAAGAAGATTGTTGGCCTTGGGGGCGAGGTAAAATTTAATACATGTTTAACGGATATTGAAACGGATAATTCAAAAGTTATTGCGGTTACTTTTAATGAGCAACAGAAAGTTTTGGCAGATAACATTGTTGTTGCCATCGGGCATTCTGCGCGAGATACGTATCAAATGTTTTATGAGAAAAAGCTGGAAATGCAGGCTAAGTCGTTTTCTGTCGGTTTGAGAATTGAGCATCCTGCCGACTTAATCAATAAATCTCAATATGGAAAATATTATGATCATCCTAAGCTGCCGACGGCAAGATACAAGCTCGTCGCCCATCTTAAGGGTAAGCGTTCGGTGTATACTTTTTGTATGTGCCCGGGAGGTTTTGTTGTCGCGGCTTCTTCAGAAAAGGGAATGGTTGTTGTTAACGGGATGAGTGCGTATGCTCAGCGCGGCAAGAATTCCAATAGCGCTCTATTGGTTAATGTCACGCCTGATGACTTTGAATCGGACCATCCTTTGGCAGGAGTTGAGTTTCAGCGCACCTGGGAGAGGGCGGCATTTGTGTCGGGAGGGAAAGACTATCGCGCGCCAGCGCAGCTTGTCGGGGATTTTTTAAAAGGTTTGCCGTCAGAAAAAATCGGGAGTGTCGCGCCGACGTACAAACCTGGGGTTGTGATGACGTCTTTGGCGGGGTGTTTGCCGGATTATGTTATCGAAAGTATTAAATCGGCATTGCCGGTTTTGGATCGAAAGATCAGGGGGTTTGCCCAAGAAGATGCTTTGCTTGTAGGAGTTGAAACGCGAAGTTCAGCGCCGGTAAAATTCGTACGTAATGAAGGTTTGCAGTCAAATATTGCAGGAATTTATCCCGCGGGAGAAGGCGCTGGATATGCCGGAGGAATTGTCTCGGCCGCCATCGATGGAATGAAAGCAGCGGAAAGTATTATTAGCAAATTTTAAATCCGTTTTAGAAAAGTAAAAAAGAGCGTGGTATTTTCTAAAAACAACACTGGGGCCAACACTAAAAAGATTTGGGAGGGATTCCCGGAATTTTCTTTAGGCAGCTACATTAATTTTTTAACAACCAACAAACCAACAAGGGGGGAGTTCATGAAACAACGAGGAAAAGTTTTTAGGCCAGTAATTGCTGGTGTGGTGGCCTCAATGATTGTTGTGGCAAGTTCAGGCTGCGCTTCAATTATGTCAGGTGGAACACAGTCGATTCAGATTATGACAGAGCCTGTAGGTGCATCTGTGAAAATTTATGATAGGCAGGATAATTTGATTTCAGATGTTAAATCACCTCATTTAGCTACTCTAAAGAGAGGCCGGGGGTATTTCAAGAGGCAAAAATATAAAATTGTCTTTGATATGCCGGGCTATCAAACCAAAGTCGTTAATGTTAAGCCAAGATTGAACGGGTGGTATGCCGGAGGAAATTTAATTTTTGGTGGTTTGGTTGGATTATTAATCGTTGATCCAGCGACCGGTGCGATGTGGACACTTACGCCAAAGGAAATCAAAGAGAATCTGAACGGCAGCACTGCATGGATGAAGAAAGAAAAAGGTTTGCTTGTGGTTTTGAAAAAGGATGTCCCTTCAGATCTTTTGGCAAAGATGAAAAGAGTGGAATTGAATTAATGTGATGGAATGAATGCTGGAATAAATGATGCCAATTCTTCTGAAAGTGTTGGCATCATTTATTCATTCAAGAGATTCTTGAATAGCTTTGCATTGTTGATTTGAAACCTGTGATTTGGATCAGGGCTGGTGCCGCTGATTGACAGCGTGTTCGCATTAGTTTGGACTTTATTTTGACAACCTAATGTAATTACATTATAATTACATTAGGAGGTGAGAAAATGAAAGTTAATATAATAACGATCGGAAATTCTAAAGGTATAAGGATCCCTAAAGTTTTGCTGGAACAATGCCGTATACATAATAGGGTTGATCTTATTGCTGATGGCCGCAAGTTGATCATTAAGCCGCTAAAAGAGGATCCCCGTGAGGGATGGGTTGAAGAATTTCAAACAATGGCTAAGAATCAAGATGATAAATTAGTGATTGATGATGCCATTGATTTGGATGATGGAGGATGGGATTGGTGATTAACCAATATGAAATATATACAGTAAATTTAGATCCTACCATAGGCCATGAGATAAAGAAATCTCGGCCGTGTGTGGTGATTTCTCCAGATGAAATGAATCATTCGATCGCGACTATTATGATTGCTCCTATGACAACAAAATCCAGGAAATATCCAACGAGAGTTGAAATCAGGTTTAAAGGCAAGGCAGGGTGTATCGTTCTTGATCAAATAAGAACGATTGATAAACGGAGAATAGTAAAAAGAATCGGGAGTCTCACAAGCCCTAAAATATTGGAAGTTAAAGGTGTGATTCGTGAAATGTTGGTTGATTAGCGCCAGCAGCAAGTAATAATAATTACCACCCCCGAAAAACAATACCCCAAAAATCCATTTAACCATTTTAAAAGGAGGGGTGTTGTGCGCAGTAAAACTTTTCAAACAATTTTTCTTTTAACCGTATTTTTGCTTACCACTACGCAAGCTCACGCGGTTATCTTATTAACAGAAATCCTGGCTGATCCGGCGACAGATTTGGCAGGTGACGCCAATGCGGACGGAACAACGTCTTTCAGTCAAGACGAATTTGTTGAATTGTTCAACAACTCTAACCAAATTGTTGACCTTGCCGGATGGTCAATTGCAGACGCGGTTAAAACGCGGCATATTTTTGAGGCTGATACGTCACTGAATCCGTTTGCAGTTGTTGTTGTCTTTGGGGGCGGCGCGCCAGAACTTAACGATGTGCAATGGCAAACCGCATCAACCGGCTCGCTTGGGCTAAATAATTCAAAAGATACAGTGTCTTTATTTAACGCGAACGATATGTTGATTGATCAGCTTGTTTATGGCGCTGAGGCAGGTAAAAATCAATCTCTTGTGCGTTTTCCTGAAGATGAAATTGACGCAATATGGCAGCAGCATCTTTTGGTTGAGGATGCTAACGGTCAGCCATTTTCACCAGGCCAGTTGTTGTCATCTCCTGAATTTGAAGTCGTGAAACAAGAAGAAAGCCCGGATGCTGTTGTGCAAAATGCTGTTGTTCCGGAACTTGCTACAATTCTCTATCTCGGGTTCGGATTGCCTTTTATGAGGCGTAAGGGCTGAATCATTCCAATAGAAAGCAGTAAAAAAGCCAAAGAGTTAACGTTCTTTGGCTTTTTTATAAAAAATCAAATGAGAAGTTTTTTGATTTTTGTGTTTTCCAGTGGGCATCCAGGAGAGCGGAAACATTTGAGCCTAAACTAAAAGTTGAAAAAGCTGTCAATGTGTGCAAAAATTTGTGCTATTTTGTGCATAAGTTTATGTTGATTTGTGCATAATGGGATGGTATGCTTATTAGCATAAGGAGAATAGGCATGAAATACATTAAACGTTGTATGGAAAAAAGAATAGAAGAATCCCTGGATTCTCATCCTGTTGTTATTTTAACTGGGCCCAGACAGGTAGGGAAAAGTACCTTGTTGGAACATGCACAGATCTTGAAGGATTGGCGTTATTTGACACTGGATGATCCTGATATCTTGGAACAAGCCAAAGAAGACCCAAAGGGATTGCTTGTGGATGACAAGCCCACTATTATCGATGAAGTCCAGAGGTGTCCTGAGCTTTTAGTAACGGTAAAGTATTTTGTCGATAGGACAAAGCGGAAAAGACGTTTCATTTTGTCCGGCTCCGGGAACATATCTCTTCGTCAAACGCCGAGGGAAACCTTGGCCGGAAGGGCTAAATATCTGCATTTGTCGGGCTTAAGCAACAGGGAATTGCGTGGTCTTTCTCATGAGGGGGTTTTAGACCAGATTTGGGAAGGTAAGGAGATTAAACCTGAGGATCTAAAGTCAGCAAAAAACATAACAAAAGCTGTTTGGCGGGGAGGTTTGCCGGGTGTCGTATTGGCTTCAAGTGATAAAGTCGCATTAGACAGGGGAAGCAGTTATATCGATACATATATCCGTCGGGATATTCAGGATTTGGTAAAGATAAGACATCCTCAGAATTTTCGCCGTTTGATGGAAGCGTTGGCGCAGGCAACGGGATGGGAAAGCGTGCAGGAAGAGTTATCAAAATTGTGTGGAGAAACACGTACAAATGTCAGTCGTTACATGAGCCTTTTGCAGGATACAGGATTGCTTCACGAATTGAGAGGTTATGTATTTAAAAATGAACGGGCATATAAACAGGCCAAGTATTACTGGTTCGACTCTGGTGCGGCATGTTTTCTGTCCGGCATATATTCAGAGAAAGAGCTCACAAAACAAAGTTTAAAAGGACGTTATTTTGAAAATTATATTCTCCAACAGATAAGTTCCTGGGCGTCAACATTAACGATTGAGCCTGAAATGTTTTATTGGAAACCAAAGGATGAGGAGAGTGAGGTTGATTTTGTAATTCGCTCAAGCGCGAAGGTTGTCGGAGTGGAAGTCAAATCATCCAGCCAGGTCACTTTTAAGGATACAAAATCTATGCGGGAGTTTTTAAAA
>JAGLHE010000163.1 GCA_023143685.1 Candidatus Omnitrophota bacterium | reverse complement strand
GAAGTGATCTTCTGCAGGCAACATTCCTTCATGGAATAAAATATTCCTTCCTGCCGGCAGTGACTTAACCAGGACAAGATCCTTCGAGGATATCAGTGTGCTTCCGGAACATGTGATCTCCTGCAGGCAACATTCCTTCATGGAATAAAATATTCCTTCCTGCCGGCAGTGACTTAACCAGGACAAGATCCTTCGAGATATCAGGGAGCTTCCGGAAGAAGTGATCTTCTGCAGGCAACATTTCTTCATGGAACAACATTTATTGCAATAACATTTCTTACTGGAACAAAATATCCAGTTAACCAGGACAAGATCCTTTGAGGATATCAGTGTGCTTCCGGAAGAAGTGATCCCCAGACTATCCCAACAATACCGGAGCCTTAATTTTTGCTGTTGTCTGGGGGGCGACCAGTGAATGAAGATCATCCATGCCATTTTCTTTTAAGAAATCAAACACTAATTCGGGATTCTTTTTAATAACGTATTGTAATAATTCTTTTGATAATACATCATCTGTCTGCGGTTCGATGGGTTTTTTGGATTCAACTTCTATAACTGCCAGCAGTTCAAGAGCCATTCCACAGATATTACAGAATTTTGCCGTATTCGGGTTAATTTCCTTGCATCTGGGACATTCCTTTGGTTTTAAAATGTCTTTTTCTGGATTATCGGTTTTGTCTATTAAACCGTTCTTCTCAAGCATCTTCTTTTCAATATCCCCACCGCTAAGATGAACATAAACCCCTGCCATTGTGCTGCTGCCTGTCCATCCTGCAATTATCTTAAGTTCTGATTCTGTGAATTCCTTGGCTAATTCGGTTAACCTGCTGTGCCTGAATAAATGGGGATGTACACGCTTTTTTATTCCTGCTATTCTGCTCAGTTTTTTCAAGAGGGTTCTAATTGAATAATCGGATAGTGCTTTTCCAAACACATGATATCGGTTTTTATCCGAGAGATGGATAAACAGCGGTGCGTCACGGTTTTGTTTTTCCGGATGGTTATTAATCCACATGACAAGATCCGGAGAAGAGTCTATTAACCTGATCCTTCTCATTCCTGTTTTACCATTTACGGTTATAGCACACCCGTATTGATCCACAGTAACGTCCTTGATCTTGAGGTTAAGAATTTCACCGATACGGCAGGCACTGTCATATAATACCAGGATAAAAGCCCTGTCTGATAAGTTGCCAGCCAGTTCTGCCATTGCTTTTATTTCTTCTTTGGTGAGCAAATCAGATGGCAGTTTATGGTTTTTGTTTTTTACTGAGGTATTTATCCACCTGACATTATCCGGATACTGATCCGATTCATGAAGCCATTTAAAGAATGATTTGATAAAAGCTCCTTTGGTTGACCAGGTCTTGGGCTGTAATTCTCCCAGGGATGAAAAGAAGTCCTCTATGTCCTCTTTTGTCATGGTCTTAAAATCCTTTGGTATGAATAACGCAACCTGCTTTATTGTCATTAGACGACCTGAACGTGTACCTAATGTTAACTGCTGTAATTTACCGCGGGTGTCGTATTTCTTGAGCACTTCAAGATTGGTTTTGTTTATCTTTGGTTCTGCAAGGATTTTTTCTATATTCCTTGTGTACTGCTCAGGCTTGGGCATGACAAGCCTCCATATCAGGCATACCTTGGAAATTTTCAATATCGGGCAAATGGGAAATTATAAAACACCGTGAATAATTATCCTTGCAGATCAAGCCCTTTTTTTCAAGCCTGTGCAGATATGATCTTATGTCATTCGGTTTTTTGTTGAAGTGTTTTGCAATTTCAACAGGTTTTAATCCTGGTGTATCACTGATCAGGGAATAGAGGTCTACGTTTAGACCTTTAAGAGGCTGGTCAGTTTTTGCCTTTTTTGCCATGTGGTGTTTAAATTCAGATTTGAACCCAGTTTCTTTTGCCATTTTTGCCCCATCTTCAAGGGATATCCCCAGCACTGGCATAGAATCCAGATAATCTTCTTTCAGATCCTGTGGATCTATGTGGTTGTAGATATCAAAAGCATCTTCGTGGCTGTCTCCCCTGAGTTCCTGGATAAACTCCCTTTCCATGCCGGCACGTTTGAGGTGGGTAGTAAACCAGTGCCTGAAACAGTGCGGCGTGAATTTCTTGTTCAGGGAGCCGTCTGGATCATGCAAGCCAAGCTTCATGGCATAAGTGGTTATGATATCATAGGGATCATCCTTGTGCATCCTCTGACCCATTGGGCTTATCCACAGGGCTTTACATTTTGCCCGGGGTTTTCTCCATTCCAGGTATTGCTTTAATGCAAGGACTGTTTCTTTATCAATGAAGAGTAAGCGGTTTGTACGCTTTGCCTTGGGCTTAATGATAATCTCCCCTTTTCCCAGATTAAGATCATCTATGTCCATTGCCAGTAGCTCCCCTTTGCGTATTCCGGTCTTTGCCAGGACAAGCATAAGGGTAATGTGCAGAATCTCTTCTGCAGAACTGATCAGCTCTATCATTTGATCAATGCTGATAAGCTGCCTTGAGTTGTCGCCATTGGTTTTTTGCTTGTGGTTGGTTAGATACCGTTTCCTGAATGCAAGGATAGGGTTTGTTTCCAGATCGCCTTCAATGATCAGGTAATCGTAATATGTGCGGATGGCTGAGAAATAAGCGTTAAGCGTCCTCGGGGATACTCCCTTTTTCTTTTTCTTCCCCACAGTGTAAACCATGTCTTCCCTGAGATAGTCCAGGAACTTCCGGAGAATGGGAATATCAACATCCAGGGGATCCCCCACGAAGTCAAGGAAACAGGCCACATTTGACTTATAGGTCTCTGTCGTGTGGTCTGTCAGTCCTCTTGTCCTGCATTCCTTGAGGAAATCCTTGATGTTGATACTCATATTCTTTTTCTCCGGTGCCGCAAACAGTCTTGGCGGTGAGGCTCGTCGGTTTTCAATGGCTACATGTAGCCACATGTATATAATGTATACAAGTGTATATATAACTTACGTGTATACATTGTATTTATATGGGCACAATCTCAAGAAATATTCGAGACATTGATGAAGACCTCTATCGTAAATTCAGGGCTGCATGTGTTGAAAAGAACATTAAGACAGGGGAAGCAATTACTGAAGCACTGACTTTATGGTTGGTAAAAGAGGGGAAATTAGAGAAATAAAAGCGCATCGGCGCATCAATGGGGGGATATTATTGTGGTTAAATACTGTTCGGATTGTGGGAATGAAGTACAATCAGGAGCAACATTTTGTCCCTCTTGCGGACATAATTTAAAACAATCATCCCCAAAAACAGAACGCACCGAACCACCTAAACAGAACTTTATTACAACCGTCATTATTGTATTGGTATTTATCGGAATAATATCCACGATATTTATTGGCTTTTTATATATAAACGAGATCGGATTTCAGGATTTAACAACAAGCACCAAAACCGTTTCAATTTATATTGACACTTTACCTAATGGAGTTGATCCAATCTATTTGAATGCTGTAAGAGAAGCAAAAGCATTTTGGGAAAAAAGACAAGACGTAATTTTTGAAGAAGTGTCATCACAAAATGAAGCTGATGTGACAGTAAAGTGGATCAAGGAGTTTGGTGGAAAAACGCTCGCTCATGTCATTAATGAAAAATATGTCGAAATTGGCTTGGGTGATAGCAATTGCCTTGGTAAATGGAAAGTATATAAATATAAAACTGTTTCAGATCTGGCCATCCATGAGTTGGGACATGTAATAGGATATGATGACGATTATGAAAACAACAACAATGTAATGTATTATACCACTTCAACTTCCTATGAAACCGATGTCGAAGAGAATGGCATTCTACCAGATGGTGAAATAAAATTATATCCAGTGTGTACTAAAAAACCAGCTGCCACTTATTCCATTGAAGTCACATCAAGTGAGCCATTAAACATTTATGTTGGTGCTCTTGTAAACGGTAATGAATTTTCTAATTTTCCAGATTGTAAAGGTGATAAGGTTGAGATACATAAAAAAACATGCACTGTAACCTATGGAAGTGATGTTGTTTTAAGTAATCCAACAACCTTTGGTCTTGGGGCATCTGCCCGATATTTTATTAAGATAAAAGAGATTTAACAAATTAAAATAGTGTGTGTGATCACAGAAATATAATATAATAATCGTAAAGGTGAGATGGGTGGTAATCAAAAATGTAGCATGCTTAGCTATTATTAACCTGGTCATGGAGAAAATCATAAGTTCCCTTGAGGCAGGCGATATAACGGAAGGGGATCCGTTGTTTAACATTAATTCCTTTTTCTGCAAGATAGACCTGGAAAAAGAAGAAATACATCATAAATATGAATTTAAGCAATTAGCTGAGACAGTTTTGACAATGAATGAAAAACTTCCAGAAAATCATGAATCAAAGGAATTTGAAACAAATGTTTCGACTCTACTAAATAGTTTGGAGATATGATAAAAGCGCATTATCGCCCTGTTTCTTTTTCTTTTCCACAATGTAAACCATATCATTCCTGAGATAGTCCAGGAACTTCCGG
>JAGLHE010000162.1 GCA_023143685.1 Candidatus Omnitrophota bacterium | reverse complement strand
TGCTCTTACCTTCTACACTTGCTATTGACCCCGGATTTTGCATTTGAGTTAAACATCAAAATCATAAAATAAGCTCGCTTGATACTTTTGATAGCTCGCAACTATTTTATGGCCGTGTAGGAATTTCGTATGCGAGTCTTTGAAATTCCAATACTATAAAAAAATCGCACGGAGAATCAAACCTCAATTCCTAAATGGATCATCAGGCCTTGCTCAATCTTTTGCAGAATATCCAGCCCTACAGTGCCAAAAATTTTTACGAGCCTTCTCTTGTCCACTGTGCGGATTTGCTGACACTTGACTTTAGACTCTTTCTTAAGGCCAGTCTGTTCCACTGGCAAGTTAACTTCAAAAGGATAGGTTCTCTTGCCTTTATCCGTTACAGGCAAGACGGTAATCGTAGCGGAAAATTTATTATTAATATCATTTGAAATAACAACTACGGGCCGTGTTTTTTTAATCTCAGCGCCGATTGTTGGGTCTAAGTTGACAATGTGAATTTCCCCTCGCTTAGGATAATCCATTATTCCCATCCTTCCATGAAGGTCGCATTATCCCATTCATCATTTGTTTTCTTATCTTCTTGTGCAGACGCCTTATATGCCTCTATGAGCTCTTTATTCATCTTGTCTTTAGCATCTTTTTTGAACCTTTCGCGCACCGCTTCTGCGATAAAACGACTTTTGTTGGATACCTTATCCAAACATTCAATCACATCTTCTGGTAGTGTAATATTTAATCTGACCATTATTTTGCCCTCCTGATTAAAATATACACCATACTATACATACTGTCAATGCGCATATATATACGCATCAGGACAGAAAAACCACCACCGCTCTAAGAACTGGGGGGTATGAGTGTGTAATATTTTCATATTACCACACATGCGTGTGGGTGGCAACAAAAATTCATCAATAAGTGGTGAAACTCAAAATATAACTGGATTATTTGGTACTGGAAAGCTCTAAGGGTTCTTCGGCATCGTCAAGCCCCAAAAGAGGCATGATGCTTGGTAGCGGGATAATGTTGATAATAACCGGGGCAAAGCCGTCGATTTGCATGTCCATGATAGGCTGGAGTGATTCCGGGGCAAATTGTACATCTATTCTTGTGCCCTGACGGTCAACGTTGATTTCGTTAAGATCGATACCACCGATGTCGGCGTGTTCATTGATCGGAGAGGAAGATTCGTTTAATTTTTGCAAAGTGTGTTCTGCAAATCTTCCAATACGCCCTCCATAATTCTTTGCTATTTCCTTTAAAATAGGGATAACACTTCTAACGCCAAGCTGCCCCAAAAAAACGGCTGCCATGCTCGAAGCTGCGTAATTATCATCACTATTTAAAACTTTTGTATAGGCTTTGATTTTCTCTTCTGGCGTTGGATAAAGTTCTTTTAAAATACTCCGAGCTTCCCGTGCGACAAAATCACGGCCATGCCCTACATTATATAAATATTTTGCCGTAAGCACCTTTTCTCCAAAATCAAATTCAATAGAAGAGTCAGATTCAATGTCGGAGGATTGCTTGCCTGCGATCATTAAACTAGCACCTGTTTTTCTAAGCCCATTTAAAATAGAATCTGACTCGTAACTAATATCCAAGTCTTTGTCAAAATGATTATGTCTTTCAAAAGCATTGTCCCAGATGTGGACAGCGGCGACCTTGCTAACATCCCACCTAAATAACGAAAGATGAGAATGTAATCCATTGGCGATAATGACAGCTTTTGGATTATTACTTATTGAATCCAGCAATCCCTGCAACAAATCCATTGCATCTTTAAAGAATAAGAGCGTATTCTTACTATGCTCTATCTCTGGCATCCATGGGAACTTTTTGTTACGCCCGTGCCCCATCTCAGCAACACCTCCATGCGAAAGCACACCACTATTTAGTATCAAATCAAACTTTTTGCCTTCGAAATATTCCTCAGTTTTTCGGGCATCTCCTTGCACAACATGAATACCAACTCTTTTAGCATCTGCATTTTCCGCAGATGAAAAATCAATTATGGATACAGAACCATCCACTTGTTCGATGATGCTATTTAAAATTACCATGAATGCATTTGCACCGGCAGTGCCTACTTCTAATACATGTTTAATATCATTCTTCTTAAATAACTCAACCAGCCTTTTTTCAGGATCAATAGGCAGGGTTCCCTGATACTCATTCTCCAAATGATAAAAAAGAGCGGCTAAAAGATGGACATTACTGAAAGTTGGGTGCCTAAACCCTTGACGGTTTTTTAAAATAAAGAATTGCCGCGCAAGCAGATAGTAATGCTCTTCCTTTCCATCCGGGAATTGAGCATAGTGAATAGGCAAAACTTCCCGTCGTTCATAAGCGGACTTAATAACTTCTTTTGAACCCTCAATTGACAAAACAACTTCATTATTTTCCTTAGCAAATGCGGCTTTAACAGCAGCATCTGTCAGATCAAATACATCAATCGGAGAGCTGGATTGGGGAATAATTTCGATTCCTTCAGGAAACATAATAGGTTCTATTCTTTCGTCCCAGCTTAAAGTTCCAGGATAGTGCCCTCCTGTATAGGCATTTTCATTTTTATCCCAAACAATACTATCCAGTAATCTTTGGTATCTTTCAGTGTCGCTCTCCTCACGTCTTTCATTATACTTAGCTGTAAACTTGCCATTCAGTTCAATCACCAGCTTAACATGCTCATCCTTTATTAAATGATGCTGCATCGGATCCAATTGCGTCTCAATCATACTTCTGGCCTCTTTACCTATGCTCGGCGAGCTGGAGTTGTGCTTTTGCTTAACCCATCCGGCATTAATAAAAGCACCTAAAATCTCCTCGAACAATTCTTCTGGAATTTTACCGCTATCTCTTAATAATTGAAATTTATTAACAACTTCTAGGACTTGCTCCTCATCATACTCCTCATAATCTCCAGATGTGCTTGTCTCAACAATTTTTCTAACGAGTTCGTTGTGGTCTCTATGACCTGCTTCTACTGCGATCACATGACCATAAAGTGAGAATCCCGCTAACTGCAAATCTCCGAACAAATCTAAAATTTTATGCCTAATTGCTTCATCTCGCCGAGAGAATCCCTTCCCAATAAATCTCCCTTTTTCATCCAATAAAACAGCAGCCATCCCTCCTTTAATTCCTAAATACCTACTAATCTTCCCCAATTCTTCCAAGTATTTTTCTTCAATAAAAGTTCTGCTATCTGAAACTTCACTCCAGTAATTTTCCTTATCTAGTGTTATCGTTTTGTATTGTGCTCCAATAGCGGGGTTATCAAACTCAATAAAATAACTCATTCTCAGCTGCCTTTTCATTGCAGGCAATATTAAAACCTTTACTCCTTCCCCTTCTCGAGAGTAAATTATAGGTCTTTTTACAGAAAAAACTTCTCGCTCAGCTTCAAGTTCTTTCACAACCCCTTCTTCTAGCAACTTCGCTTTAAACTCTGCTGCGCTTCCATCAAAAATAGGCACCTCATCGCCTCCACTTAAATGTATATAAGCATTATTAATACCGACACTCCCCAAAGCAGAAAGGATGTGTTCGGGTGCCAACACATGCCCATTTTCACCATTAACAATTTTTGTTGCCTTCGAAGTCTCTACTATATAATTAATATCTGCAGGGATTGCTTTTGGCTGACCTCCATCTCTTACAAAAATAATTCCGGTATCTTCCTTGGCAGGCCGAATCGTCATTGTAATTTCTGACCCATAATGAAGCCCCTGCCCAACAAACACGATCTCCCTTGATACTGTGCCTTGTTTCGAGGACAAATATTCCACACCTCCATCATCAAAAGCATCGTACTTTGTTCCGAAATCATCAGCAATACTCAAGTTATGCCTTTGCCTGGAACTACTTAAGACACGCTCCTTCTTTTCCTCGCCCACTTTTCTGAAAACCCATAATCCGCCATCTATGGTCTTCTCTAACTCAGCAACTTTGACTTCTCCTTCCAACTTTTCCTCAACTTGTACTGCAATCTTCTTGTTTTTTCTCACATCAAAAAAGTTCTCGTGCTCCGATGTGAAATCATTGAGTGGGATAGAAACCATAATTGTATTTTGAGAAACTTTGGCCCAACGCGATATATATTCTGCTGGATCGCCCTTTAAATACTCTAAAACATGGTTGCAAACAATCAAATCGGGTTTATCACCCTTCAAAAAATCAAAAACATTCGGGTCGGAAATGTCCGCAGTAATCCATTGCACCCGAAGATCCTCTACACTCTCTAACATTTCTTGCCCAAATCGCCTATCACTATCTTTCCTGTCAATCCCAACAAATTGAATTCGCGACAAATCTTTTTTCGACAAAAAATTCACTGCGGTTAATATAAAATTTGCTCCCCCGGTACCCATGTCAACGACAAGAATATCTTCCCGACCAGAGGTTTCATTAAGAATTCTTTGGAGTTGTGATATTTCTTTCCAATAAATCCACCCAAAATGCGTAATATGACTATAAACGGGATGCTGTGCTCCATAATCTGCATATTGTCGCGTGTCATAAGAGCTCGCACCCCTATTAAAAGAACCAACAACCTCATTAAACCTATTTTGCGTATTTACAAAAAACTCACGTAAAACATCTTGATCTGTTACGGCTGGCCCTAGGGTTATTTTATTTAAATGATGCGCAACCTTCATAGCGACCTGAGATTTAAAATTTAACAAATTTGTCTCTGTATCGGTAAAATCGGCCAAATTAATCATAGAAAAAAGGATTTGAATGATTTCTTTTCGTTTATTCCAATTAGTATCTCGATCAATTAGCTCATGAAAAGTTCTCTCATTATTTGCCACATAAATGATTGTTTTATTCTTATCTTTCAGTTTTACGAATTTCAAATACTCACCACCCTGCTGTTCTAACTCTACGTTGTCAGCCATTGACTCGAGTATTGATTCTATTTTTTCAACCGTTTCAATTTTTATCCACAATTTAGAAAAACCGTCATTCCCATCAAGCACCAAATCGGGACTTCTTTGGCCCTCTTTCTGTGGAACAATAACTGTGCTTGCTTGATATTTAGGCCTATCTGATTCTTTGATGGGGCTACTCGATCGGACAATTACCACATCCCCTTTAATCCCTCCTGAGAAATATTTTCTTGGGATCATTTCATTCGACAAACGGTCGTGGTCTTCTTTGATATAGTTGAACACGCCCTTCTTGTAGGCTTCGATATATTGGTCGTAAATTTGGTCTTTGATCGTGTCGTCGTCCATATCTACGCCATCGACCTTGTTTTGGTCAACGTAAACTTTAGAGAGCAAACTGTCTTTGATGGTTTCCTTATACCACTTGGCGAGGATTAGGGAATGGTAGATTTGGCGTAACGGGGCGAAGTGTTTGCCTTGGTTGACTTCCTTCTCTATCTCTGGAATAACAATTTCACGGATGATTTGGGATGCCAGAGGAGATTGCCGCGTCGCCTCGGCTGGTTGATGGGCTCCTCGCAATGACGATTTTTTTTCTTCCTCGGCTTTCAGTGATAAATAGTCCTCATCAAGCATTACTTTAAGTCGTCCGCCAACAATATAGACTGTTTGTTCATGCTCATAAACCGTAGCGCTCTCTGGAAGGATCCAGACTTTATTAAAGGTGTTTACAGGGATTTCTGTAGTGCCAAAGCGTTCCTTGGCTAATTTATGAATCTTGTCCCAAAACTTAGCCCCCAGCTCATCTTCAGGATAAATTAACGAGGCGGTTAACTGCTTTAGAATATAATCCTGGGCAAGCATATCCCTTCCAAGCTCGGTCTTGCCTAATTCATCAGGAACAATGCGGTCTTTTTCATGTGGGGATAAATTCACCCACAAATCATCTTTGGGGATTGTCATTGAGGCTAAAAAGTATTTAACAAGCCGTTCAGATTCGATCTTCAACTCATCTTCTTTTAAATTGGTGTTTCCGCTATCAACAATGAAATCAAACTGGAAAGGGTCTTCGGGATGGATCGTCATCCCTTTTAAAAGGACAGGAACAAAGGCGTTGCTTGGGCGAACCATGGTGCCAGGCGTTGGCAAGTTTAGATACTTGATGTCCTGGGCATAGCTTTGACCTGGCGGCAGAATGCATGTAAAGAAAAATGCAAAACAAACGAAAGCCGCAATAATACGAAACGGCAGCTTAAACCGATTTGTATAAGCTAAAGAATTCACGCCTTAAAATGTCCTTTACTTCGTTGTGGTACCAATAAAAATGGGGTAATTCGTGATGGAGCGATACACCCCTAAAAGGGACTTAAAGTATGGCATATTATATATAAAAAAGCAAATTTATCGATGATTTTGATGATTTCTGTCAAGGCAAAGCAAAATGGTTTTTTTTATACTTATGGCGCTCTAGTAATACGAAGAATTTCTGCTCTTAATAGCTGTGATTATTGATGCTTTTCTAAATTTTAGAAAAGCTTTTTGCCCTATTTGATCTTTTTTGGGAGAAATTCAGAGATAATCTGCGAGGTTGGCTTACAAACTTTGTTCTATAAATTTATACCCTTCCAGAACAGCGTCACAGATGAATTCTTCCAAATCAACAAAATCATTTTTCACCTGTGCTCTGTTAAGACAAGAAATATATTTCCGCTTTTTTTCCTGTTTAATCACAGCCGGAGGAAGGTTTTGCCTAAGCAGCATGGCATGTATTAATAGGCGTCCAATTCTGCCATTACCATCAGAAAACGGATGAACTTGCTCAAAGCGGCTATGAATTGCTGCACAGTGCGCAATGGCATCTTTTTTAACCGCTTTTATATCTTTGAATAAGCCTTTCATTAGGCGGGAAACTTTCATATAGTTCGCCGTTGGAACATTTGCTCCGACAATCCGAACTCCGTGGGTACGGTACATCCCTGCATCCTGATGGATACCATTCAGCAAAATACTATGCATTTTCAAAATCAACTCTTCATTAACAGATTTTTTTTCGATACAGTGCCGCCACAAAAACTGCAATGCTGTTTGATGATTTTTTGCTTCAAGCTGTTCCACTAATGTCTTATTCGAAAGCGCCACATCTTGAAATAATATGGCTGCAGTTTCCGGCTCCGTGAGCGTACTCCCTTCAATGCGGTTGGTGTTATATGTTAAAGAAAGCACAAACTGGTCATATAAATCAGGCCGCTTGTGAACGAGGTTTGATATATTTTTATATTCTTGTCGTTTGCGTTCAACAATGTTCTTTTTAACGAAAAGGATATCCTTCGCCGGCTCTCCCTTCTCTCCGGTACATTGATAATACAAACCATCAATTCTTCCTTGTGTTTTCTTGTGAGGCAAAGATTTCCCATTGATCCAGCTGTTCACCGTTGGGAAAGAAACGCCGAGTTTCTGAGCCAGTTTTTCTTGTGTTAAACCTGTTATTTGTTGAATAATTTGTAGTTTTTGAGAAATATTCATAATGACACCTATCACAAAATAAACTCGCTTGATATTTTTGACTGCTCGCAACTATTTTATGGCCGTGTAGGAATTTCG
>JAGLHE010000161.1 GCA_023143685.1 Candidatus Omnitrophota bacterium | reverse complement strand
CTTCTTCAACAAAAGAATTCCAACTCTCACAATTCGGGCATTTCCCCGCCCAACGCGGTGACTGACTCCCGCAATTCTGGCAGACAAAAAATGTTTTTGTTTTCATAAAATAAACTCACTTGATATTTTTGACTGCTCGCAACTATTTTATGGCCGTGTAGGAATTTCGTTTGGGAGTCTTTGAAATTCCTATACTATAAAAGATGAAAGAACAAGAATATGTTATCCTTCCTGAATTAGGGGAAGAAATTAAATCAGCAACCGTGGCGTGTTGGCATGTGGCGGAGGGGGCTGAAGTGCACGTGGATGACGATGTTGTTGAGGTTGTGACAGATAAGGCAACGTTTAATATCTCTGTGGAGTGCCCGGGCGTGGTTAAAGAAATTTTGGTTCAAGAAGGTCAAGAGGTTCAGGTCGGTTCATCCTTGGCAGTTATTCTTCCTTCGGATATCTAAAAAAGAAGAAAAGGACAGGCATGTTAAAAAAACGCAGAATTCTTTTAATGTATATCACAAAGGTCTCTGGTCATCGTCAAGCAACAATGGCGATACAAAGGACGCTTAAACAAATCAATCCGAACATTGAAGCGCCAACGGTTAATGGATTTGGTTACACATATCCTGTTTTGGAGAAGGTTGTCAATCGGGCCTATATGAGTGTAATTAAAAGAACACCGAAGGTCTGGGATTATCTTTATGACAATCCTAAAATTGTTAAGAAATCAGAATCGATTAAAAAGTTTTTACATAAAACCAGCCATGCGAAGCTGGAAAAGTTATATAAAAAATATCGTCCGGATACGATTGTGTGTACTCAGGCTTTTCCTTGCGGGATGGTGGCGGATTATAAGAAAGCACATAATTTAGATGTTGCAATTGTGGGAGTCTTGACGGATTATTCGCCGCATTCTTTTTGGATCAATGAAGGCGTTGATTATTACGTTGTCCCTTCGGCTGACGCGCGGGACAGGTTTATAAAGAAAGGTGTCTCTCCGGATGCGATTAAAGTTTATGGGATCCCTATCCGTCAGAAGTTTGCTAAACAATTAGACAAGAAACCCATTGCTGAAAAGTTGGGACTGGATTTGTCGATCCCGACGATTTTAATTATGGGCGGTGGCCAAGGCTTGGGCCCGATTAAGCAAGTTGTGAAATCTTTAGTGAAGATTAAAATGCCATTACAAATTATTGTGATTACAGGTATAAATAAGAAATTAGGGAAATGGTTGCCAAAGAAAAGAGAAAAGACAAAAAACACTGATAAAAAAGTTGTATTTTACGAATATGCGAATAATATAGATGAACTTATGGAAATTGCCACGGTAATTGTTACGAAACCCGGAGGGATGACAACCAGTGAAGCCTTGTCCAAAGGTTTGCCGATGGTGATTGTTGATCCAATTCCTGGACAGGAAATGCGTAATACAGATTTCCTTTTGAAAAAAGGTATCGGAATCCGTATTGATAAAACTAATGACATTGGTGAAGAAATGGAGTTGTTGCTTAATTCTCCTGAACGGTTGACGGCCATGAGCAAGGCGGCTTATGAGAACAGCAAGCCCCACGGAGCCCTTGATATTGCCAAATTGATACTTGGCAATGAAGAAGATAATGGTGGATATTAAATTGTCTTTTTGAGCAGCAGGAATATGTTTAAATTCTACGTATATAAATTAGGCCAGTTTATCGTTAGGCGGTTATCGATTAAAGCGGCTTATCGTTTTGCTATTTTCTTTTCGGATATTCACTTCTTTTTGTCTTTCCGGGACCGGCAAGCTGTTAAAGACAATTTGCAAATTCTTTTCCCATCTGAAACAAATCAAAAGATTTCGGTATTAACCAGGGAGGTTTTTAGGAGCTTTGGTAAATACTTAGTCGAGTTTTTTCGTATGGCTAATGAGCTTGATGCAGAGTTTATTGAAAAGAAAGTTCGAGTTAAGAATATTGAGAACCTGGAAAAGGCATTAGCTCGGGGAAAAGGGGCTATTATCCTTACAGCGCATATCGGAAACTGGGAGTTAGGCGGGGTTATTTTGAGCACGCTGGGATTCCCTGTTGTTGCGATTGCGTTGCCTCACAAAGAACGCCCGGTAAATGATCTTTTTAATAAACAACGACAGGCGCGTGGTATGGATGTGGTTTCAACGCATCATGCGATTCGTCGCTGTATGGAGATTTTAAAAAATAATGGGGCGGTTGCCATTGTGGCAGATCGTGACTTTAGTGCTAGTGGGGAGGTCTTGGAGTTTTTAGGGAAAGATGTCTTGATGCCAAAGGGCGCAGCGATTTTTTCTGCACGAGCAGGGGCTGCGATTGTTCCAACATTTCTTGTCCGAGAAAAAGATGATACTTTTTCGCTTATTCTGGAGGAACCTCTCCTCCCTCCTGAAGAAATTTCCCGGGAAGAAAAGATTGAACAGGCAGCGTTAGTAAAAATCATAAAGGATTATATTCCGGTTATTGAAAACAAAATTCGTCAATATCCTTCTCAATGGTTGATGTTTAGAAGGTTTTGGGAAAAGAATGTGTGAAGGAAAGCATGAAGCTCTGTATTGTTATTCCAATTTATAACGAGGCACAAGAAATTGGTGAGGTTGTTGAGGATGTTAAGGCTAAGGGACTGGATGTTCTGGTTGTTAACGATGGGTCAACGGATGAGTCCGGGGAGATTGCGAAAGATAAGGGTGCTATTGTTATTACGAACCCAACGCGTGGAGGCAAAGGATTTTCTTTGCGTAAAGGGTTTGAGTATGCGTTAGATAATGATTATGACGGTGTGATTACGATGGATGGGGATGGCCAGCATGCGGTAGCTGATCTTGATCAGTTCATTGATAAGATAAAAGAATTTCCTGTAAGTGTTATTGCAGGAAATAGAATGCATAATGCTCGAGGGATGCCTTTTGTTCGATGGATGACCAATCGTTTAATGTCATTGTTGATTTCTGTAATTTGTGGAGAATTTATCCCAGACTCACAGTGTGGATATCGCTATATTCACAGTGAGATTTTAAGGAAGATAAAATTGACATGTTCGGACTTTGAGATAGAGACAGAGGTTTTGGTTAAGGCTGGCAAGCTGGGATGTAAAATTTTCTCAATGCCCATTCAAACAATTTATTGTAATGAAGAAAGCCGGATTCATCCGGTTAAAGATACTCTGCGGTTTTTTTCATATCTTATTAAAGAATCAAAAGGGGATAGGACTGGAAAGAGGGGGTAGCTTTTTAAGGAAGATGCTTTTTAGTCCAAAGGAACGTCGGCTATGGAAGAGAAAATATTTGCCTGTTCGATCATTGTTTCTTTTTTAGTGCATCTTGTGGCGATCGGGAGTTTGTTGTATGCGAATGTGCATTATGCCAAGAAAGTGCCGCGCGAAATAGAAGTCGTGTACCATGCGCAAGCTCAAAAGGCTGTTGTTGAAAAGAAAAAGCTGAAGGTCAAAAGCGTTAAAGAAAAGAAAATGGCACCGTCTCCTGAGATTTTAGAAAAAAAAGGACGTGGGCCTTCACCTGTGATGAAAGATATTATTAAGCAGGCAGCGAAACTTAAAGTTTACAAAAAGAGGTTTAATCAGATGAGTTCTTTGGACGGGAAAAGGCATGTTTCTGTTCCTGTTTTGAAGTCCGAAAAGATTACCAATCCTCAATATTTAAGTTACCACGAAGTGATTCGAAATAAAATTCGTAATCGCGCGTATTTTTATATTGATTCACCGGATTTTCAGGCCGGATCAGTTTATTTGACTTTTGTGGTTTCTTCCAAGGGAGAGTTAACAGATCTTAAAATCATTAAAGAAAAGACATCAGCGAACAGCTATTTGCGTAACGCGGGATTGCAAAGCATCAAAGAATCAGCACCGTTTCCGCCTTTCCCCAGGGATTTAATTTATCCCGAGTTGTCTTTTAATGTTGTAATTTCGTTTGAAGTTGACGAATGAGGCCGTGATGTGTCCCGCGTAGAGCGGCGAGAACCGCCACGTGGTTTTTCACCGCGCCCTGCCCCGTTGCACGTAGCACGCTGTCCACGCATGTTTGTTGACAAGAAAAAGGACGAGTGGTATTCTCGTCGTAATAGGTAAAAATTAAGGGTTATTTTAAAAAAGGAAAATATTATGAACAAAGAAAAAAATGTTGATGAGTCTTGGAAAGAATCAGCTGCCAGTGCCAAGGATGCTATTGTTGGTGAAGAAAGTTCTTCAAAAGAGCAGAACATGTCTGGCGAAGAAGTTTCGTTTTTAAACTATATTACAAGTTTAATCTTTCAGGCTATGGTTTTTCTGGGAGAAATTCCTAATCCGATGAATGACAATAAAGTTGAAAAGAATTTACTTCAAGCCAAGTTGTTAATTGATACGATAAGTGTGTTAAGAGATAAGACAACGGGTAATTTGGATGCACAGGAAGAGAATATTTTAAATACATCGCTATATGAGTTGCAGATGAAATATGTTGAACAAAGTCGGTCAGGAGATCAAAATGCTGAATAAAGAGCTTTTAGAGATTTTAGCCTGCCCGGTATGTAAGGCAGATGTAGAGTTAAAAGAGGACAAAGTTGTCTGTGTTAAGTGTGGGCGCAAATATCCAGTTAGGGATGGGATCCCTGTGATGTTGGAGGAAGAAGCCGAATAGCCGGGGTTTGTGATTCGTCGTTCAAGGTTCGTGACTCCTGTCACAACATGGCTGACAGGTATGGTCAGGAAAGGAAAATCATGAAAAAGATATTAGTCATCAATTGTTTATGCGCAAGAGGAATTTCGACATAAATCTCTTGTTGCGCCTGTTAGTCATGGCCAAATTAGTGGGTTTGGGGTTAATAGCTGCCTTTTAGGCCTTCAGGTTGTAATTAATTTAATATAGTACGAGGTGCGAAGTACGGGCTACGAAGAAACCTTTTGAAAGGCATTCATCGTACATCGTACATTGAACTTCGTGCTTTTACTGTATTTTTAATTATTCATAATTTTCCGTGAACCGACGCCTTAAAAACTTTATTTCATCTTTTCCTGCAAACAAAATAGACGCATATCTGGTTACGAATGATACCGATATTCGTTATCT
>JAGLHE010000160.1 GCA_023143685.1 Candidatus Omnitrophota bacterium | reverse complement strand
CATCTGAATCAAAAGGAAAGAACTCAAGTTCGCATATTAAATATTGATTTCGAATATTTAATATTTAAGATGTGACCAAATTCTTTCCCTCTATTCTTTCCCTCAGCTCTCAAAAAGCGAGTTCTTATCAATTCAATTCAATTTCGCCCTTCCTGAATACAATAATTGATCGCATCATAGGGAAAATCAGATGAATCTTTGATTCGGTTGAATCTTTCTTCCTGAGCGGCTGCCACAACTTTTCCATCTTTGATTAGGCATGCTGCTGAGTCATGATAAAAGCACGATATTCATAAAATATTTAATACCTTAGTCTATTCAAATCTATAATCCAAATCTTTGGCAATCTCGTTCAATACATCTTTATCAAAATCTATCTCAAGTTCTTTCAAAGCTTCTTCTCTGCTCATTACTGATTCTCTAATGAGCTTGCTCGCTTCAACGTGATAGTGAGCATATCCGAAATGTTTCACGGAGTTGTAAACAGAAATAAAATTTAATGAACAATTTGTCGAACCTTTTGGATAGCTAAACTTGGGAGCCTTCCAATTCAATTCCTTTTTTATTACTTCAATATATGTTTCCGGTCCAAACGGTAAGAACCAATGAGGAGATACAACAATTGATTTAAACCTTTTCTTGGCTCTTTTCAGGACTTCTTCCATGCTTCTTGGAAAATCCTTGTATTTAGGCATGTCATCAAGTTCGTTATCGAGAAATTCATGCGTCGCCTTTGCCATTTCTTTAAATTCGGGAGAATGGACATTACATCCGCATTTTGACATAACTTCCTGTTTCGCTGACTGGCCTTTTGTCCAACCAGCAACTATCATAGGTATTTCGTATCTTGCTGCTATATCGAAAGCAAGGTCCATATACCATATTGAACACGGATGGCAAATAACTGCTCTTGACCCTGTTTTTAAAATCTTTGAGAACATATCTTTCATATAATCTGACTTAAAGAATAAGAAATCAACACCTAATATCTCAACAGCATTATGGATGTTTTCCATTGCTTCTTCTGTTTCAAAACCGTGGTCAAAAGTAAAAGCCAACGGATTTAATTTATATCTTTCTGTCATGTAATATAATGAGGAAGTACTGTCTTTACCTCCGCTGCACATTACCATGCAATCGTATTTCTGTTTGCCTTTGTACTTGTTAATAATTTTAAGAAAATCAGTTTCTAAGGGTTGGTTTGCTTCACTTAGGTTTTTAACCTCTTCATATGATACACAAATATTACAAATTCCTTCTTCATTAAGAAGAACATCAGGTTTATGTTCAGGCATGACACATTTTTTGCAAATTCTTTGATTTTCCACGGAAATATACATCTTCTACAATACCTTAATTAATAAACCCCAGTGTTTATTATCAATTTTTCTTTTATCTACTATTTCATAATATTCTTCTTCAATTGAAGCAGGAACATTTTCAATTGGTTCTCCATCATCTATTATGACTTCAAGAATTTCTTCTGTATCCATCGTTTCAAGTTTAACAATCGCTTGTGCAGAATTCTTTGGGCATGGAACGCCTCTTAGATCAAGTGTTTCATCGGGTTTTATTTCATTCATGATAATATTTAAAATACTCCTATTTTCCTCTTTCTTTTTTAACAATATCAATTATGTTTTCAACAACAAAATCTAATTCTTCTTTTGTTGTAAACTTACTTGTACTGATGCGGATTGCACCATTCGCCGTTTCGGGATTATGACCAATAGCAATTAATACTCTACTTGGCATTAATTCTGCACTAGAGCAAGCAGAGCCTGTTGAAATGAAAATATCTCTTTTATTAAGTTCAAGAAATAAACTCTTTCCATTTACATTTTTAAAAATTAAATTAATATTATTAGAAAGTCTTTTTTCTCCTTCTGGACCGTTTACCAATACATCTTCAATATTATCTCTTATTCTTTGAATAAAACAATCCCGTAAATAAATCATTTCTTTGACATCAGTTTGATTTGAAATCTCAACCGCTTTTCCAAATCCAACGATTCCAGGTGTGTTATAAGTCCCGGAACGAAAATTATTTTCTTGACCTCCACCATGCAACAGGGGGTTAATATTTGTACCTTTTTTTATAAATATAGCGCCAACTCCTTTTGGGCCATGTATCTTGTGAGCATTCAATGTCACAATGTCAAGATATTGTTTCCTGACATCCAATTCAGTTTTTGTAAGGCTTTGGCATGCATCTGAATGGAAATATACTTCTTTTTCTTTGCAGATCTTTCCGATTTCAAAGATTGGTTCAATTGTTCCGATCTCATTATTTGCTTGCATAATGGACACAAGAACGGTTTTTTTCTCAATGGCTTTTTCAACATCATGCGGATTGATAAAGCCTTCTCTATCAACCGGAAGATAGGTAACTTCAAATCCCTGGGTTTCAATCCACTTAGTGACTTCATGAATACTGGGATGCTCTATTGCCGATGTGATTATGTGGTTTCCTTTTTTCTTGTTCGCGAAAGCAATCCCTATAATAGCCGAATTGTTAGACTCAGTTCCCCCAGAGGAGAAAAATATTTCTTCAGGATTTGCATTAATCGCTTTTGAAATAATTAACCTAGCCTTTTCAATAGCCTTTGCCGATCTTATACCAAGTTTATTTATGGAAGATGCATTTCCAAAGTCCACCTCTTGGTAAGGTAACATCTCCTCTATAACCTCCGGATAAAGCTTTGTTGTAGCAGCATTGTCAAGATAGATATTCATTATTTTGGCGGTATATTCTTACTGAAAGATTTTAGTTGGTTGTAAGGACACTTTCTTACGGCCTGCCACCTTTGCCATCCCTGCTCGTAGCTATGGACAGCCTTGATAGATGTGCCGAGTATTTCGGCCATTTCCTTCTGGGTCTTGTTTGGCTTTTTTTGGACGTTCGCGAATCTTTTACTGTCCACAGGTGCCTCCAAGAATATCTTTGTTTGAAAATCTATGGAAAATGGACTTTATTTCAAATACCACGCCGTAGTATGCACGTCAATAAGAAAATTGTCTTTACATGGCTATAGGATAAGTCGGTGTGAATGGGTTCTTTAGGTTTTGAAAACCAGATGGGGTCGGCCTTTTACATCCTTGTGAGTTCTTTTCCAAACACTCAAGAAACGATTCAATTCCAATATCTTTTGCTTGGCAAAGATTCTCAAATCCCGATTTGTAGCATTTAGAATCTTGGGCATTTCATTGCACCAATCATTTTTTCTATTTGTCTCATATGATCTTGTTGCATATGCCTCCTGCTTTGGCATTATTTCGCGTAACCGAGTAGAACCAGACCTCAGGGTCAAAGACTCAGCCTTGCCCCCCCGGCAATCATAAATGTTATAAAAAGCTCGTCTACGTCCTTAACCGACTTGGCTAGTTCCTCTGGGTAGGAGCTTTCCTGATTAACATAGATGTCAACATAATTGAGCAATTTACCGTTCTTATCAAATAGCTTCGTCTCAATGCCGGGAAACTGCTGAATCAAGGGGTTAGGTGGATAGCTGTACCCTAATCCCGCCGATTTGTCCCTTTTGGGGCAATAAATCCTCCA
>JAGLHE010000016.1 GCA_023143685.1 Candidatus Omnitrophota bacterium | reverse complement strand
TTTTCGGATAGCGGCAAAAGAGGGGGAGAGTGTTCTTTTTGCGAACGGGATTTTTTGTGACATATCAGGGTTTTCTGAAGAAGAAATTTTAAAAATGAGTTTCAAGGATCTCGTACGGAACAAACAGTCGTTTCGTGCGATTAAGTCTAAAGTATTGAGAACGAAAAAAGGCCTGCGAGATGAAATTATTTTAAAAACAAACAAAATGCAAGATGTTGTGTGTTTGTTGTCCCTGGTCCCGGTTAAGAATGCCCGTGGGAAAATTGAATATCTGGATGGCGTTATTGAAGATATTTCGGAAAAACAGCGGGCGGGAGATGCGACAAGAGAGTCTAAAGAATTGTTTCAATCGATTTTTAATAGCTCCGCGCTTGCTATTATGGTGACAGATCAAGAGGGCGCGATTGTGGCATGGAATCCTTTCACAGAGAAAATGTTGGGGATGGATGAAACGGAGTTGTTTAATAAGCCGGTAAACGATCTTTATCCGCAAGAAGCGTGTGAAAAGATGCAGGCGTTTCAGATTTTTAAAAAAGGAATGGTTGAGGATATTGAAACTCAGGTTTGTAAAAAAGACGGAACAGTGTTGGATGTTAGTGTGTCGGTGTCCATGGTAAAAGATACTAGCGGGAAAGTGACGGGGTCTGTTGGGTTTATGCGGGACGTGACCCGGCAGAAAAAAGTTGAACAAAAAATTCGGGAATCAGAAAATGCGTTGAGGGTTATTTTGGATAATTCACCGATTGCAATTACAATGAGTGATGAGAAAGAGCAAATTGTTTCCTGGAACCGGCATGCAGAAGAATTATTAGGTATGAACCGTAAGGATTTGTTGCGCCTGCCTGTCAGTTCGTTTTACCCAAAGAAGGAATGGGAAAAAATCCGGGCCGCAAATATCCGCGGTAAGGGTTCGCAACATCACCTGGAAACAAGAATTATTCGAAAGGATGGCAAAGAAGTTGACGTGGACCTGTCGGTTAATATTTTAAAAGATGAGGATAATAAAATTGTTGGATCCGTCGGGATTATGCAGGATGTCACGGAACAAAAGAAGGTTCAACGATCTATGGTTAAGGCTAAGGAAGCTGCCGAAGCAGCGAATGTGTCAAAGACGATGTTTTTGGCAAATATGTCCCATGAGGTCCGCACGCCTATGAGTACGATCATCGGGATGGTTGATTTGACATTAGATACAGACTTGAATCCGGAACAACGCGAGAATTTGAGCACGGTCAAGAATGCCGCGGATATTCTTTTGAATCTTTTGAATGATATTTTAGATCTTTCACGCGTGGAAGCGGGTAAGATTAGTCTTGAGAAAATTAATATTAATGTGGTTAATATTGTTAAGAGTGTTTGTTCAGGATTGTCAGTCCTGGCGAAAGATAAAAATTTAGAACTGCAATGGGAAGTTGGCCCGGAAGTGCCGGAAGTCATGGTAGGGGATCCTGTGCGGTTGCGGCAGATATTGGTGAATCTCATTAATAACGCGATTAAATTTACATTTCAAGGTAGCATCGTTACGTCTGTGAAGTGCCTTGCGCTTGAGAAGAATATCTGTGAGCTGCAGTTTTCTGTAAAGGATAAAGGGGTGGGGATTGCTGCCGACAAGATTGACGGGATCTTTGATGTTTTTGCGCAGGCAGATGTTTCGACAACTAGGCGGTTTGGCGGAACAGGGTTAGGGCTTACGATTTCCCGACGGCTTATTGAGATGATGGGGGGGCGTGTTTGGGTTGAAAGTGAAGAGTTTGCAGGAAGCACCTTTTATTTTACGGTCAAACTCTCTGTTGGTAAAAAGAAGGCCGGAGTTGCTCTAAAAGAAAAGGTTGTTCTTGTCAAAGAAGTTATCACCCTGGAAGAAAAAGAAAAAAGACAGCAAATCTCAATTCTTTTAGCAGAAGATAATATTGTTAATCAAAAAATGGCAGTGCGTATGCTTGAGAAAAAAGGGTGGATTGTCAAGTCGGCAATTAATGGGCGGCAGGTTTTGGAGTATTTGGATCAAGGAGAGTTTGATCTGATTCTAATGGATGCGCAGATGCCGGTGATGGATGGGTATGAAGCTACGCGGATGATCCGCAAAAAAGAAGAAAAAGAGGGCGGACATATTCCGATTATTGCTTTAACAGCGCGGGTGATGTCCGGAGATAAAAAGAAGTGTTTGAAATGCGGGATGGATGGGTATGTTTCCAAGCCGATCGATCGGCAAAAATTATATGAAGTTGTAGAGAAATTTTTTAATTCTAATAAAGGAAAAAAGCATGAGGGAAAAAGTTATTGATCTGGATGAAGTCATGGAACGAGTCCAGGACGACAGAGAACTTCTGGAGGAGCTTTTAGAGATTTTTGAAGAGGATCATCAGGAAAAAATAAGTTTGTTGAAAGGTGTTGTTGAAGAAGGCGGGTTTGAGCAGATTAAAGATATTACGCATTCAATGAAAGGAGCGGCAGGTAATATTTCTGCCAAGGCGATTTATAGTACTTGTGCCAGGATTGAACAAATGGCGGCAAAGAGAGATATCAATGAGATAAAAGAATGTGTGTCTGTCCTGGAAGAGCAGTTTAGAGCGTTTCGGGAAGAGGCCAATAAGTTGAGAGCCATCTGGGCTCAATAGTAACCAGTGAGTTGCTGCATAGGGCGAACAGTGTAAGGTATCCCATGCTCAAACAACTCCGCTTCGCTTCGTAACTGCGCGCGGGATACATGCTAAACTAGCATTTTAAGAACCTCAGGCTTTAAATTAAGACATTTCTATTTTGGATTAACACATATTTAGAATTATCTTGTCATCTAAAATATTTTATTGTAGAATATCCCGATATGTTTGAGCAATTATATTACAAAAAGAGACATTTCCAGGAAGAGATGTCTCTTTTTTTATCCCCCCCTGCGTAAATTCTGGAAGAAACTCAGAAGAGTTCTGAAAAATTTAGGAGAATTGTTTAAAGGAGGATTTCATGTCTACGGCATCTTTAGAAAAGGAACGCATAATGAGCAAAAAGAACGGGTTCGATAATGAGAAATACCTGGAAGAACAAACAGAAGCGATTTTAGAACGCCTGGACAAATTTGATAATAAGCTATACCTGGAGTTTGGGGGCAAACTTCTTTTTGATTATCATGCCGCGCGGGTTTTGCCGGGTTTTGATCCAAATGTCAAAATGCGTCTTCTGCAACAATTTAAGGATAAAGCCGATATTATCTTATGTATTTATGCCGGAGATATTGAACGCCGCAAGATCAGGGCTGATTTTGGAATAACCTATGACGCCGATGTCCTTAAAGTTATTGATGACCTTAAAGACTGGGACTTAAGTATTAGTGCTGTAGTCATTACACGCTTTGAAAACCAACCCGCTGCCAACATTTTTAAAAATAAGTTAGAACGCCAGGGAATTAAAGTTTACACGCACAGGTACACCAAAGGCTACCCAACGGATATTGACCTTATTGTCAGTGACGAAGGGTATGGGGCAAATGATTATATTGAAACAAACAACAAGCTGGTGATCGTCACCGGTCCCGGCCCCGGGAGCGGAAAGCTTGCCACCTGCCTTTCCCAATTATACCTGGATTATCGTAAAGGCACAAAATCCGGATACGCCAAATTTGAGACCTTCCCGATTTGGAACCTTCCCTTAAAACATCCTGTTAATATTGCCTACGAATCCGCCACCGCGGATATCGCGGATTTTAATATGGTCGACCCGTTTCATTTAGAGGCGTATAACGAGGTTTCAATTAATTACAACCGTGATGTGGAGGTGTTTCCGGTTTTAAAAAGGATTTTAGAACGTATTACCGGTGCACAGGCGATGTATAAATCCCCAACAGATATGGGTGTTAACCGGGCAGGGTTTGGTATTATTGATGATGAAATAACACGCGAAGCTTCAAGACAGGAATCTATCCGTCGCTATTTTCGATATTCTTATGAATATGTTATGGGCCTTGTTGATAAAGAAACCGTGCAAAGAGCGGAACTCCTTATGGAAGAGCTCGGGGTGAAGCCGGGGGACAGGCGGGTTGTGGCACCTGCCCGGCAGGCCGCGGTTGAAGCCGAAGAAACAGGCAAAGGAAACAAAGGGGTTTTTTGCGGGGCTGCGATTGAGTTGCCTGACGGGACGATTATCACGGGCAAAAACTCGACGTTGATGCACGCGGTTTCAAGCCTTGTCTTGAATGCGATTAAACATTTAGCAGAAATCCCGGATAAATTTTATCTTTTGTCGCCTAACATTATCGAATCCGTGACAAAATTAAAAGGTGATATTATGAACGCTAAAACAGCGAGCATGGACCTGGATGAAACGCTCATTGCTCTGACGATCAGTGCGACCACGAATGCCACAGCACAAGCGGCGTTAGAAAAGTTAAAGGAATTGCGGGGCTGCGAAGCGCATATGTCACATATCCCCCGGCCAGGAGATGAAGCGGGATTAAGACGGCTGGGAATAAACCTTACAACAGATTCCAATATGTTTTCAGGGACCTTATATTAAACGCGAATTAAAATTCAATTAAGGAGAATGAAGTTATGCCAAGACGCGACGACATCAACAAAATACTGATTATCGGTTCCGGGCCGATCATTATCGGGCAGGCGTGTGAATTTGATTATTCAGGGACACAGGCCTGTAAGGCGCTTAAGGAGCTCGGGTTTAAAGTTGTATTAGTTAACTCGAACCCCGCGACGATCATGACAGACCCGGGAACAGCTGATAAAACTTATATTGAACCGCTGACAGTAGAGAGCTTAACCGCGATTATTGAGAGAGAACGGCCTGACGCGCTTTTACCAAACCTGGGTGGCCAGACAGGGCTCAACTTGTCTTGTGCGTTGAATAAGAATGGTATTTTAGAAAAATATGGTGTACAGGTTATCGGGGTTAAGCTTGACGCGATTGAACGCGGAGAAGACCGGATCGCCTTTAAAGCCGCAATGGATAAAATAGGTATCCCGATGGCACAATCAGAGCCTGCGCATTCTGTGGAAGAAGGTGAGGCCATTGCTGAAAAGTTAGGATACCCGGTGGTCCTGCGTCCGGCGTACACAATGGGCGGCACCGGCGGGGGGCTGGTATATAACGTTGAAGAATTCCGTACAGTTATGACCCGGGGATTAGCAGCCAGCCTTGTAAACCAGGTGCTTGTTGAAGAATCTGTGCTTGGCTGGGAAGAGCTTGAGCTGGAGGTTGTCCGCGACGATAAAAACCAAAAAATCACAGTCTGTTTTATTGAGAATATTGACGCGATGGGTGTGCATACTGGTGACAGTTTCTGCTCTGCACCGATGTTAACTGTGCCCGAAGAGCTGCAGAAACGTATGCAGGATATGTCTTATAAAATCGTGGACGCGATCGGCGTTGTCGGCGGGACAAATGTTCAGTTTGCGCATAATCCTGAAGACGACCGGATCGTTGTTATTGAGATCAACCCCAGGACATCCCGTTCATCTGCTTTAGCGTCAAAGGCGACAGGGTTCCCAATCGCACTTGTCTCCACAAAATTAGCTGCCGGATTGACGATGGACGAAATTCCCTATTGGAGAAAAGGCACATTAGAGAAGTATGAACCCTGGGGTGATTATGTAGTTATTAAGTTTGCCCGCTGGGCGTTTGAAAAATTCCCACAAGCAAAAGATGTGCTGGGAACACAAATGAAAGCGGTTGGCGAGGTCATGAGTATTGCCAAAACTTTTAAAGAATCATTCCATAAATCCATTCGTTCGCTTGAAATTAAACGCTACGGTGTCGGCGGGGCAAAAAATTTCAAACAGCTTTCTTTGGATGAATTAAAGCAGCGGCTTGCAATGCCGTCGAGCGAACGTATTTTTTTAATGTATGAAGCCCTGCGTCAAGGGATGAGTGTTGACGAATTGCACGAGATGACGTTTATCGGCAAGTGGTTTATTCAGGAAATCAAGGATCTGGTAGATTTTGAAGAAGAGCTTTTACGATTAGAATGGGATAAACTTCCCGACGAAAAGCTTGGACAGGCCAAGGAATGGGGTTTTTCCGACCGGTACTTAGCCGGCCTTTTTAAGGTGAAGGAAAAAGATGTCCGGGAAAAACGAATCGCAATCGGAAAAACCGTACGGTATGAAGCGGTTCCGGTAAGCGGCGTTGAGAACGCGGCGTATTATTATTCAACATATACGGACATCAAAGATGAAGTGCCTGTTTCGCCGAACAAAAAAATCATGATCTTAGGTGGAGGGCCCAACCGGATCGGACAGGGGATCGAGTTTGATTATACCTGCGTACACGCGGTCTTTGCGATGCGTGATGCCGGATATGAATCGATTATGGTTAATTGCAACCCTGAGACCGTCTCAACAGATTATGATACAGCGAATAAACTTTACTTTGAACCGTTGACTGTTGAAGATGTTTTGAACATCTATGAAAAAGAAAAACCGGAAGGGGTCATCGTTCAGTTCGGCGGGCAGACACCGCTTAACCTGGCACAGGAATTAAAAGATAACGGGGTTAAAATCCTCGGAACCCAGCCGGAGAGTATCGACTTTGCCGAAGACAGAGAACGATTTCGTGAAAAAATGATTGAGCTCGATATCCCTCAGCCGGAAAGCGGGACAGCCAGGTCTTTGGACGCGGCATTAAAGATATCTAAAGAAATTGGATATCCTTTAATGGTTCGGCCATCGTATGTGTTAGGCGGACGCGGGATGGAAATCATTTATGATGAAAAATCATTAACAAAGTACGCGTTAGAAGCGATTGATGTCAGCCCGGAACATCCAATGTTGATCGACAGATTTTTGGATAAAGCAGTTGAGGTGGAAGTTGACGCGGTCGCTGACGGGAAAGAGACATTTGTCGCGTCAGTGATGGAGCACATTGAGTTAGCCGGAGTGCATTCCGGCGATTCCGCGTGTTCTATCCCCAGCCGGACGATCAAGGACGAGCATATCCAGACGATCGAAGAGTATTCCAAGGCGATCGCGAACGCCTTAAACGTCGTCGGGTTAATGAATATTCAATTCGCTATCTGTGATGATAAGGTTTATATTTTAGAAGCAAACCCGCGGGCGTCACGTACTGTGCCGATCGTTTCTAAAGTGGCAGGCCTTTCTTTGGCAAGAGTCGCGACAGAAATCATGCTTGGCAAAAAAATCAAAGACTTCCCGGAACTGCAAAAGAAACCGATTCCATATGTCGGGGTTAAAGAAGCTATGTTTCCTTTTAATATGTTCCCGGAAGTAGATCCGTTGTTAGGCCCGGAAATGCGGGCAACCGGCGAGGTGATGGGGTTGGCCGAGACATTCGGGCTTGCGTTTTATAAAGCGCAGGAATCCGCCGGACAACGGCTTCCGCTCGAAGGAACCGTTCTGCTCACTGTGGCACAAGATGATCGTGAGAGCCTGTTGCCGATTGCAAAATTGCTAAAATCGTTTGGGTTTAAAATCATTGCCACTGAAGGCACCGGTGAATTTCTAACTGCACAGGGGATAGAAAACACCCTTATTAAAAAATTGCACGAAGGACGGCCGAATATCGCGGACGCCATAAAAAATGGTGATCTACAGCTGATCATTAATACACCGATTGGGAAAAACAGTATGCACGATGACAGTTATATCCGCATGGCAGCGATACAACGTAAAATCCCGTATGTCACGTCGATGGCAGCAGCCCAGGCCACGGTGGCCGGCATTGAGGCGATGAAAACGGGGAAGATGGCCCTGAAATCATTGCAGGAGTATCATGAGTCTCTTAAAAGCGAAGAAACAGCCATAAAATAAATCGGTTAATTATCATTCAACTTGGGAGAAATCAAAAATGAGTGGAATTTTTGGAGCAGTGTCAAAAGATAAATGTGCTGAAATTTTATTGTACGGGGTTGATTATCATTCACACCTAGGCACAGAGTATGGCGGAATGGCTGTTTTAGGGGATGACTTTACCCGGCAAATTCATAATATCAGCCAGAGTCAATTTAAATCGAAATTTTACGAAGATCTTAAACACCTCAAAGGAGACAAAGGTATCGGCGTTATCAGCGATTTTGACGAACAGCCGATGTATCTGGATTCTAAATTCGGCCCTTTTTGTATTGTCACAACAGGGCTGATCGAGAATAAAAAAGAGTTAAAATCATCCCTCTTTAAAAAAGGAATCTCATTTAGTGAAGTCAATCACGGAGGCGGCGTTAACTCGACCGAACTTATTGCTAAATTGATAAGTTTGGGGGACAGTTTCGTTGACGGTATTGAAAAAATGTTTAATGTAATTGAAGGCTCCTGCTCGTTGCTGCTGCTGACGAAGGACGGAATCTACGCGGCGCGTGACCGCTGGGGATATACGCCTTTAACAATCGGGCAGCGTGGTGAAGAATGGGCGGTGACTTCTGAAAGCAGCGCCTTTAAAAACCTTGGGATTACGGCGACAAAAGATCTTCGTCCGGGGGAGATCGTGTTGCTGGCTGAAAAAGGGTTAGAGGTTAAACGTGAGGGGACAGAGAATAATCAAATCTGTTCGTTCTTATGGGTGTATACAGGTTTTCCGGCATCGAGTTATGAAGGGATTAATGTGGAAACCGTACGTGAACGTTGCGGCCGGGCATTGGCCAAGAAGGACAAAGATATTGATGCTGACGTGGTTTCGGGCGTGCCGGATTCAGGGTTAGCGCACGCGATTGGATACGCGATGGAATCAGGAAAACCGTATCGCCGGCCGCTTGTTAAATATACGCCTGGTTACGGCCGAAGCTATACTCCGCCGAGCCAGACGACACGGGACCTGATTGCGACTATGAAACTTATCCCTGTTGAAGAAATTATTAAAGGCAACAGGATCATCATTTGTGAAGATTCGATTGTGCGAGGCACGCAATTAAAGAATTATACGGTTAAAAAGTTCTGGAACGCCGGGGCAAAAGAACTTCATGTCCGGCCGGCTTGTCCGCCTTTGATGTTCCCGTGTAAATTTTGCCTTTCAACGCGCAGTATCAATGAGCTCTCTGCGCGTAAGGCGATAATGGACCTTGAAGGCAAAGACCTTGAGGATGTTTCGGAATATATTGATCCAACTACCGAAAAACACAAAAAAATGGTCGAGTGGATCCGTAAGGATATCGAAGTGACCACGTTACGGTTCCAGAATATCGATGATATGGTTGAAGCGATCGGCATGCCGCGTGAAAAACTCTGTCTTTATTGCTGGACCGGGGAATGCCCTGGATCCAACTGCTCAAAGACAGAAACGCCGGACAAAGAAACCTGCAAAATAAAGTAAAACCATTCCGCAATTTCACCGGGTTGAGTTACTGCACAGGGCGAACAGTGCAAGGCATCCCATGCTCAAACAACTTCGCTTCGTAACTGCGCGTGGGACACCTCACACTATTCGCCCTGTGCGGTAACTCACAGACCCCGGGAACAATTGACAACCCATTCGTCCTCATGTATAATTGGCTTCTCTTATAAAGAATATATATTTATTGTTTATAGGTTTCCCCCAAGATCGAAAAGAAATTCATTAATTTTAACGGAACCACGACTGTTCACCCCAAATTATGGACGCGGTTCAAACGGCTTATTTTACTTAACACGCCGGTGAACAAGGAGGCTTTCAATGGTAGAAGTCAAAAAGGCAGCAGAAGCAGACAACAAACGAAAGGCACTGGATCTCGCTTTAACCCAGATTGAAAAACAATTTGGCAAGGGAGCGATCATGAAAATGGACGGATCAGTTGCATGCAACATTCAATCGATTCCGACAGGATCTTTGGCCCTGGATTTGGCTTTAGGGATAGGCGGGGTGCCGCGCGGCCGCGTAACTGAAATTTACGGGCCGGAATCATCCGGAAAGACAACGCTAACATTAAGCATCATTAGTCAAACCCAAAAACTTGGTGGTGTAGCGGCATTTATCGATGCTGAGCACGCGTTTGATTCTTCTTATGCTAAAACCGTTGGCATTAAACTTGAGGATATGCTCATCTCACAGCCAGATACCGGCGAGCAAGCCTTGGAAATTGCAGAAACACTCGTCCGGTCGAATGCCGTGGATTTAATTGTTATTGATTCCGTAGCTGCACTCACCCCCCGTGCAGAAATTGAAGGGGATATGGGTGATTCACATATGGGGTTACAAGCACGCCTGATGTCGCAAGCGTTGCGAAAATTAACCGCAGTGATCAGCAAATCAAAAACCTGCGTGATTTTTATCAACCAAATCCGCATGAAAATCGGAGTTATGTTCGGCAACCCCGAAACAACAACAGGTGGTAACGCTTTAAAGTTTTATTCATCCGTGCGTATTGATTTAAGGCGTATCGAGGCTTTAAAAAAAGGTGACGAATTTATCGGCAACCGTGTCCGCGCGAAAATCGTAAAAAACAAAGTCGCGGCGCCATTTAAAATCGCAGAATTTGAAATCCTGTTTAACGAGGGAATTTCCCGTGCCGGAGGCATTTTGGACCTGGCGGTTAAACATGAAATCATCAATAAAGCCGGTTCCTGGTTCTCGTATGAAAATGAAAAAATCGGTCAAGGCCGTGACACTGCGCGAAAATACTTACAGGAAAATCCTAAAATCTTAACAAAGATCGAGAAAGAAATCCTTAAGAAAGTCGGACTGAACTAAGGAGAATTGAAACAATGAAAAGAATGCCGTTATTACCCCAACTTTTCATAATCAATTTTTTGTTAATCGTCTTCGGGATGACATTCATTCCAACGGTAACTTTTGCGCAAGACAGCACTTTTATCACAGCTATCGAAACTGTAGCCGGCCAAGTAGGGCCGGCTGTTGTTTCGATTAAGACCGAAAAAGTACAGCGCTACCGGGCGTATCCGCGATATCGTCAAGACCCGTTTTATGACGATTTTCTCAACCAATTTTTTGGAGAATTCTTTGGCGGGCCTCCTGAGTATGAAAAGAGGCAACAGGGGTTAGGCTCTGGCGTTATCATTGACAAAACAGGGTATATCTTAACGAACGAACATGTGGTGCGTGAAGCGGACCGCATTACCGTGACCCTGCCGGATGGACGAAGTTTTAACGGAATCCCAAAAGGCACAGATCCCCGGTCTGACCTGGCTCTTATAAAAATTGAGGCACCTGATCTTCCGGTTGCGATTATGGGCGATTCCGAAAACCTGAAAACCGGGCAATGGGTTGTCGCTATCGGCAATCCCTTTGGCCATATTTTAGATGATCCGCAACCGACTGTAACCTCAGGGGTAATCAGCGCGTTACACCGTTCTTTACCCACAACGTCGAAACGGGATACTGATTATTCTGATCTGATTCAAACTGATGCCGCGATTAATCCCGGAAATTCCGGGGGGCCGCTGGTCAACTTGAGGGGGGAAGTCGTTGGAATTAATGTCGCGATCTTCTCGACATCCGGGGGATACCAAGGTGTCGGGTTTGCCATTCCGATTAATTATGCCAAAGCGATCGTTGATAAACTCATCAAGGGTAAAAAAGTCACTTACGGTTGGCTGGGAGTCATGATCCAGGACCTTGATTACCGTCTCGCTCAATATTTCGGCACCCCAAAAGGGGAGGGTGTCCTTATTGAAAAAGTTGTTGATGACGGCCCTGCGGAAATCGCCGGCATCCGGGATGGCGATGTTGTGCTTTCAGTAGACGGTGTTAAGATGCGCAACACAACAAACTTGATTAAATATATCGGGAATGCTCCGATCGGCAAAAAGGTTTCTGTGGAAATTTTACGTGACAGGAAAAAGATAAAGATTCCGGTTGAAATTACGAAACGGCCTTTTTTAAATGCTGATATCCCCGAGGAGAACGGGGATGAACTTCCAGAAACTGTTCTTTTCAAACAATGGCGGGGCCTGAAAATCCGGCCGATTTCTGAAGAGATTGCGCAACGGCTACGCCTGGGCACACAAAAGGGTGTTGTTGTTTTTGAAGTCGAAACAGACAGTCCGGCACAAGAGGCAGGCCTGCGTAAGGGAGATATAATTATTTCCGTTAACAAACATCCTGTAGAAACAATTAAGGATTTTCATAAAATTGTAAACAACGCTAAAGGCGATTGCCTAATCCGAACCGTACGTGGATATTTTGTGATTTGCGAATAATGACGACGAAAGACGACGGGCAGAAAAAAGAATTGTTACAAGCGAAAACGATTGTTTTTCGTTTGTTTAAATTTCGGCCTCGAAGCGAAAAAGAAATTATAAAGCGGCTCAAAGAAAAAAATATCGCGCCAAAGGTGATTGAGAAAACAGTTGAATATTTTAAAACCATCGGAATGATTGATGACGCACTCTTTGCCAAAGGGTGGTCCCGATCCAGGCTTAACAAACCATTTGGAATACAACGTATCTGCTATGAGTTACGCCAAAAAGGCGTTGATCAGGACGTGATTGCTGACGCGTTAGATGAAGTTACGCAAGATTACGATGAAGTTGAAACGGTTGTTGCTCTGGCTGAAAAAAGGCTGAAAAAGTACAGCCATTTGGATAAACAAAAAGCCAGGCAACGGTTATACGGCTTTTTGGCCCGCAGGGGATTTTCTAGTGAGGCGATTTATAAAGCGTGCACCGGGCTAAGAGCAACGCACAACGAGCGTTGGACGTAGCCCGAACCAAAATACCTGTTGACGAACCAGGGTTTTTCCCCTAAAATCGACACTTTTATATGTACTTTTAAGGATATTTATATGACAGCTAATGAAATTCGCGAAAAATTCCTGGATTTCTTTGCCTCAAAAGGGCATTCGGTTATTGCCAGCGACTCAGTTGTACCGAAAAATGATCCCACAGTCCTCTTTACAACCGCCGGAATGCAGCAGTTTAAACGTCAATTTTTAGGCCAAATTGATGATTATACCCGTGCCGCATCGTCACAAAAGTGTATCCGTACTGATGATTTGGGCGAGGTGGGTGAAACCGCGTTTCACCACACATTCTTTGAAATGCTCGGCAACTTTTCGTTCGGTGATTACTTTAAAAAAGAAGCCATTAACTGGGCCTGGGAATTTTTAACACAGCACGTTAATATCCCCGCCGAGAAATTATGGGTTTCGGTATACAAAGATGACACAGAGGCTGAAGAAATCTGGCTTAACGAAATCGGTATTCCTGAAGAAAAACTGGTTAAGCTCGGGGATAAAAGCAATTTCTGGCCGTCGGATGCCAAGCAGGCCGGGCCGAATGGGCCGTGCGGGCCGTGTTCGGAAATTTTTTACGATTACGGGGTTAACCCTGATTGTACAAGCCAAACCTGTGATCCTGATTGTGACTGCGGACGGTTTTCTGAAATATGGAATCTTGTGTTTACGCAATTTAACCGCAAAGACGGCGGTGAACTGGAACCGTTGCCGAATAAAAATATTGATACCGGAATGGGCCTGGAGCGCCTTACGGCGGTTATTCAGGGCAAGACAACAAATTTTGATACTGACCTTTTTATGCCGGTCCGCCAAGCCATTGAAGCAGAAGCAAAAAAACAAAAGATTACGCTAGAACCGAAAAGTATTTTGATTATTGCGGATCACCTGCGCGCGGTAACGTTTGCGATTAACGACGGTGTTATCCCGTCGAACAAAGAGCGGGGCTCTGTGGTTAAACGTTTAATCATTGATGTCACGGACCATATTTTGCGGGCAGGCGGCAAACCGTTTGCGAGCAAGCTTGTTGAAACAGTCGTGAATGTAATGCAGGAACCCTATCCGGAGTTAACGAAAAAACAAAAAGATATCGCTGCATATATTGCAAAGGCAGAGCAAGATTATCAAAAAGTTTATAAAACCCGCATCCCGGAACTAAAGGATAAAGTTGAGAACGCCAAAGACAATCCGGAAACCGTAGGGCAACTGATGTTTGAATACCGGGACACCTTCGGCCTCACGTTACCGACAATTATAGCGACAATAAATGATATTGCCGGTTCAAACCTTGAGCCTGCAAAAAAAGTTTTTAATGCGTTAATGAAAGAACAACAGGACCGTTCCCGCGCAGGGAGCAAAATGGCAGGTGATGTATTTGTGGATATGGATTTAAACCTGGACGTCGAAAAGACTGAATTTATCGGTTATGACGCGCTGACAAGCGAGGCCAAGATCCTTAAAATCTTTAAAGACAATCAGGAAGCTGAGGCCGCTGAGAAAGGCGAAACAGTCGAAATTGTTCTTGATCAAACACCGTTTTATGCCGAATCCGGCGGACAGATTGCGGATACCGGGGTTATTAAAAAAGGCGACGCTCTAATTCAAGTTAACGACACACAAAAAACCGCTGATATTTTTATCCACACAGGCACAGTTGTATCCGGCTCGATTTCTGTCAATGATACGGTCTTTGCACAAGTCGATCAAGAGCGCCGTTTAGATGTTATGCGAAATCACACGGCAACCCACTTATTGCAAGCCGCGTTACGTCAAGTCGTGGGTGAACATGTGCAACAGCAAGGATCTTTAGTTGATGACGAACGGTTACGTTTTGATTTCACACATTACAAAGCATTAGCCCCGGATGAAATGCGCAAGATTGAAAAAATCGTTAACGCCCAAATATATGCATGTGTTGCTGTTGAAAAAGCGGATATGAGTATTAACGAAGCACGAGAAAAAGGCGCATTGGCCTTTTTTGCGGAAAAGTATGGCGAGACTGTTCGAGTGGTCAGTATTGGTGATTTCTCGACGGAATTATGCGGCGGAACGCACCTGGATCAAACCGGGCAAATCGGGTTGATCAAAATCACCGGAGAAACCGCGATCGCGCAAGGGATCAGGCGTATTGAGGCGAAAACCGGGCGCGGGGCTTTAGCGTTGATCAATGAAAAAGAGGATCAACTCGCAGCCCTTTCCCAGTTGCTTAAAGCACCGCAAGACGAGCTCGTTGAACGAGTGAAGGCACAAACACAAAAAATTAAAAAGATAGAAAAAAATTTATCACAATATCGTTTTGACGCGTTCAAAGGGGCATCAGACGAAATTATTGAAAATGCAGAGGATATCAACGGTATAAACTTCATCAGCCATATTTACAATGACGCGGATATGAATATTTTACGGCAATTGGCTGACCTTTTTAAGCAGAAAACCAAATCAAGCGTAATTGTTTTAGGAGCAAAGGCATCGGATAGCGCATCGATTTTAGTCACAATCACCGACGACCTTATTAAAAAAGGTATTAAAGCAAACGAACTTGTTAAAAAAATTGCGCCGATAATCGGGGGCAGCGGTGGTGGACGGCCGCAAATGGCTCAAGCCGGCAGCAAGGATGCGTCAAAATTAAAAGACGCATTACATCAAGCTGGGGAATGGTTAATAGCTAATGGCTAATGGTGAATGGATAATGGGTGGTGGACAGTTAATGGCAGATAAACAACAACCATTAGCCATTCACCAAAAACATTCACCAAAAATAAGGAAATATCTCTATGAAAATTTTAAAACTTAACGGGCCTGGCATCCAAAATTTATATAATCGACACCTGTTTTCACGCAAAAAACACGTCGACGAAAAAGTCCGAAAGATTATCGATGACATTGACAAAAATGGCGATGAAGCTGTCCTGAAATATACCCGACGTTTCGACAAAGCCAAACTTGCGGCAAAAGATCTTCATGTCGCAGAAGCGGAAATCAGTGGCGCATTTCAAAACATTACAAGTGATTTTATTGCTGACCTTAAAACGATTATCAACAACGTAACGCTGTTTTACAAAAAACAAGTACAAAAGCCGTGTCGCATCAAACACGAAGAAGGGATTCTGCTTAAAGAAAATATTTTACCGATCGAATCTGTTGGCGTCTACATCCCCGCAGGGACAGCGCCTTTAGTTTCGTCTGTTTATATGACAGTCATCCCTGCAAAGGTCGCCGGTGTCAAGCGTATTGTTATTGCAACCCCACCCGACAAGGACGGGCACATCAACCCGTACATCCTGGCGGTTGCTAATCTTTTAAAAGTTACTGAAATTTACAAAATCGGTGGGGCGCAAGCGATTGCCGCCTTGGCGAAAGGGACCAAAACTATTCCAAAAGTTGATAAAATCATCGGCCCCGGAAATATGTATGTCACTGAAGCTAAACGCCAACTTTTCGGGTATGTTGATATTGACATGCTGGCCGGGCCTTCTGAGGTGGTTGTCATAGCTAATCGCCACAGCAATCCGGAATTTGTTATCGCGGAACTGGAAGGACAACTGGAACATTTGGATGGCTTGGCGATTTTAGTCACGACTTCGAAAAAATTGATCAAACAGGTACGCAAACGTGTTTCAAAAGGATATATTGTTTATGCAAAGAACATCGACGAAGCCGTGGATATCACAAACAAAATCGCGCCTGAACATTTACAAATTCTGACAAACAATCCTCATAGCGTTGCGAACAAAATCCGCAACGCCGGCGCAATCTTTTTAGGGCCATACAGCCCGACAGCACTGGGTGATTACGGCGCCGGGCCAAGCCACGTCTTGCCGACGATGGGTACAGCAAGGTTCTTTTCAGGTTTAAGTGTTTCACACTTCATGAAAACGAGCCACGTTATCTCGTATTCAAAACGGGCACTTGAAAGAATTCGAGGGCCGATCACAAAGATTGCAACATTAGAAGGGCTAAAAAAACATTGCGACTCAATCAATGTACGATTTGATTAAAAAATGAGTACAGATTATTATGAAAGGAAAATCTCATGGGTGAGCGAATTGCACAATTTGAACGAAAAAGCAAAGAAACTGAAATCAAAGCGGATTTAAATATCGACGGTAAAGGGGCGGCAAAAATTAAAACAAACATCGGGCTCCTCGACCACATGCTTGAATTATTCGTTTTTCATGGCTGCTTTGACCTTTCATTGGAAGTGCAAAAGGCTGATCTTGAAATTGACATCCACCACACGAACGAGGATATCGGGATAGTGTTAGGTAAAATTTTCAAAAAGGCGCTTGGCGACAAGGAAGGGATTAATCGTTTCGGGTCCGGGTTTGCCCCGATGGAAGATACATTAGGACACGTGGTTGTCGATATCAGTGGCCGGGGATACCTGACATTGGACACGGAACAAGGAAATGCCCAGGCAACCAAAGACCAGGAAGGTTACTCCTTAAGTTATTTAGAACACTTTATGGAATCATTTGCTCACGGGATTGGCGCAACAGTACACGTCAATATTCGCAACCGTAGTGAAGATTTGCACACAACACTTGAAGCAGCGTTTAAGGCCTTTGGGCTGGCGTTAGATCAGGCCACACAGATTAATCCTCGACGTCAAGGTGATGTGCCGTCGACAAAAGGAATTATAGATTAACTGGAACGGCTACTGGTAACTATTGACTGGTTACTGGCAACCTGAGAGAACAAAAAAACTATGATAGCGATCATTGATTATGGCATGGGAAATCTTCGCAGCGTGCAGAAAGCACTCGAGAGTGAAGGTGCTGTCGATGCGAAAATCACCCAGGATGTTACTGACATACAACAAGCTGAGAAAATTGTTTTGCCCGGGGTCGGGGCAATTCAGCCGGCAATGGAAAAACTGGAAAGTTTAAACATTATCCCGGCAATAAAAGAAACGATTAATTCCGGCAAACCGTTTTTAGGAATTTGTCTTGGATTTCAACTTCTTTTTGAAAAAAGTAATGAAGGCGGCAACGTTGAAGGCCTGGGAATTCTTCAAGGTGAGGTCAAAAAATTTTCACCACAACTTAAAGTGCCGCACATGGGTTGGAATCAACTAAACATCAAAAACCCGGACTGTCCGCTCATGAACGGCATTGCTAATCAGGTGGATGTATACTTTTGCCACTCATATTATGTGGTACCAAATAAAACGGAGATATCCTTAACAACAACGGATTACGGGATCGAATTCACATCCGCGATCTACAAGGACAACATATACGGGATGCAGTTTCATCCTGAAAAAAGCCAAGCGGTCGGGCTTAAGATCCTGGAAAATTTTGTCAAACTATAAAGATAAACATCGGGACACGGAGAAAAAACATGATTCTTTTTCCAGCAATTGATATTAAAAGCGGTAAAGTTGTTCGTCTGAAGCAAGGGCTATTCAACAAAGTAACAGAGTATTCTGACAATCCGGCTGAGGTTGCGCAAAAATGGGAAAATCAGGGCGCGCAATGGATTCACGTTGTTGACCTTGACGGCGCAAAATCCGGTAAGGTAAAAAATCTGTCCATCATAGCAAAGGTTGCGCAATCTGTTGATATTCCGATCCAGATGGGCGGCGGGGTTCGGACTAAAGAAGATATCCGGGAACTGTTTGCCGCCGGTGTCGGCCGGGTGATCCTCGGGACAAAGGCTGTAGAAGACCGTGAATTCCTGAAAGAACTCGTTGCTCAGTGGCCACAACGAATTGCGGTTTCTGTAGACTGTTCAAACGGCATGGTCACGCAAAAGGGATGGACCCAGGTCACAGAAATTAATGCCATCGACTTTGTTACAGAATTAGAAGATTTAGGCCTGCGGTGCCTGATTTACACGGACATTAAACGCGACGGCATGTTAACCGGGCCTAACTTCGAAGCATTAGAAGAACTTTTAAGCTCTACCGGTGTTCCGGTCATTGCTTCCGGTGGGATCGCTAAATTAGAAGACGTACAAAAATTAGCAGAACTGGAATCTATGGGCGTTATCGGCGCGATCACAGGCAAGGCGATTTATGAAGGAACCCTTGATTTTAAAGAGGCGCTTAAAGTATGTTAACAAAACGAATTATTCCATGCCTGGACGTTAAAGACGGCCGTGTGGTCAAAGGCATTAATTTTGTACAATTACGCGATGCAGGGGACCCGGTTGAAGTCGCTAAGGGATACAACGAAAACAACGCGGATGAAATTGTTTTTCTTGATATCACCGCAAGCCACGAAAAACGCGGGATATTTCTTGATGTAGTAAAAGCTACCGCCGAACAAGTGTTTATGCCGCTAACGGTCGGTGGAGGGATCAGCAATCTTGACGATATCCTGGATCTGTTAAATGCCGGAGCAGACAAGGTTTCGATCAACTCTGCGGCTATCCGCAACCCCGGCTTAATCAAAGAAGCGTCGGATAAATTCGGCAGCCAATGTATTGTTGTGGCTGTTGACGCGAAAAGAGAACGTGACCACTGGGACGTTTATATCAATGGCGGGCGCATTAAAACAGACAAGGAAGCAATCAGCTGGGTTAAAGAAGCAGAGGATTTAGGTGCCGGTGAAATTTTGCTCACCAGCATGGACGCCGACGGGACTAAAGACGGTTATGACATTGCCTTAACGGACGCTGTTTGTAAAGCTGTGAACATTCCGGTCATTGCCTCTGGCGGTGCAGGCAAGATTGAAGATTTTGCCGAAGTTTTACGGGACACAACAGCGGATGCGGCTTTAGCGGCTTCTGTTTTTCATTACGGAGAAATTGAAATATCAGATCTTAAAAAGTCTTTAAAGGAAAGGGGCATACCGGTACGATTATGAAAGATATTGAAAAATGCCAAATTACACCACGCACATTAAAGAAACTAAAATTTAACGCCGACGGGCTAATCCCGACAATCGTTCAGGATTACAAAACTAAAGATGTTTTGATGATGGCGTATATGAACATCGATTCGTTAAAGGAAACACTTAAAATCGGTAAAACATGTTTTTGGTCGCGCTCCCGCAAAGAGTATTGGGTTAAAGGGATGACGTCCGGCCACTTTCAATTTGTTAAAGGGGTTTATTACGATTGCGACTGTGATACACTTCTTGTTAAGGTTCGACAAGTCGGCGCGCCATGCCACACATTTAAAAAGACCTGTTTTTACAGGAAAATTAAAACGCAGATAAGCACTGACAAAAAACGCAGATGAGCACTGATAAAATAATGACTCCATCCATACAAGAATTTTTACAATTATCCAAAAAGGGCAACTTGATCCCTGTCTACAAAGAAGTATTAGGGGATTTGGATACGCCTGTCTCTGCTTACTTTAAGATTGCCAGCGATGCTCCTTATGCGTTTCTTCTTGAATCTGTAGACGGAGAAGAAAAGATCGCGCGTTATTCGTTTTTAGCAACAGATCCTGAGTTGATTATTCGAAGTAAAGACGCGGAGATTGAAATCATAAAATGCAAAAACGGAAAATCCAGCAAAACTGTCCAGCCGGTTAAAGAAACTCCGCTATCTTTCATCCGTGAAATCATGGCGCAGTACAAATTTGTAAATACTCCGGGATTACCCCGTTTTTGCGGCGGGTTGGTTGGATACTTAGGTTACGACTTAGTCCGGTTCTTTGAAAGGTTACCGGACAAACCTAAAGATGATCTTCAGCTTCCTGACACCTGCTTAATGCTGGCTAAAGAACTGTTAATATTTGATCACCTTAATCATAAAATTCAGGCCGTAAGCTGCGTGTTTTTAAAACCAAAGATGACCAAAGATCAAAAAATCAAGGCCTACAAACAAGCGGTCAAAAAAATTGACGCTCTGATTTTAAAAATTAATAAACCGCTTGAGATTAAAAAAGAAAAGGATCCGGTAAAACATAAAAAAACAACTCTAAAATCGAATTTCACCCAAAAGCAATATCAAGATATTGTTACCAAGGCAAAAAAACAAATCCGCGCGGGCGAAATTATTCAGGTCGTTCTTTCACAACGTTTCGAAGCTGCATTAAAAACAGATTCTTTTCATATTTATCGCATGTTACGGTCCCTGAATCCGTCGCCTTACATGTACTATTTAAACTTTCAGGACATTCAGATTGTGGGGTCCTCTCCCGAACTTTTAGTGCGATGTGAAGAGGGAGTTATTGAAACACGGCCAATTGCCGGAACCCGGCCGCGGGGCAAAGACGAGGAGGAAGATCAGGCATTAGCCGAAGACCTCCTGAATGATCCAAAAGAAAGAGCCGAGCATATTATGCTGGTGGACCTTGGCCGCAACGATTTAGGACGTGTTTCCAGGAAAGGTTCCGTACACTTATCTGAATTTATGGAAATCGAGAAATATTCGCATGTTATGCATATTGTTTCCAATGTAAAAGGAAAATTACGTAAAGACAAAGATGCTTTTGACGTTCTGCAAGCCGCGTTTCCAGCCGGAACGGTCTCCGGCGCGCCAAAGGTCCGCGCAATGGAAATTATTGACGAGCTGGAAAATGTCTCACGCGGACCGTATGCAGGATGCATCGGATATTTTAGTTTTTCAGGAAACCTGGATTCCTGTATAACTATCCGTACCATCGTTGTCCGTAACGGCAAGGCCTACATTCAGGCAGGGGCAGGGATCGTCGCCGATTCTAACCCTCAAAAAGAATTTGTCGAAACACAGAACAAAGCAAAAGCGCAGCTCCTGGCGATTGAAGCTGCGCATGAACAATTATAAAGTAAAAGCACACCGTACGAGGACCGAAGTACGAAAAAACAAGAAGTACTAAACGTAAAGAAAGGGAGTAAACAGATGGAAGTTCGAATCAGATTACAAAAGGCCGGTAAGTCGGCCAAAAAACGATATAATTACCGTATCGTTGCAATGAGCCGTACCCAGGGACGCCAGGCGCGCGCCATGGAAATCCTCGGATATTATGACCCCGCAAAAGAACCGGCAGTCATGTCTATCAAACAGGATAAACTTGACAAATGGATCGAGCGTGGTGCTCAAATGACAGATACGGTTAAATCCATCGTCAAGAAAATCAAAAAATCTTAATTGCAAGAAAGGAATAACCTATGCCACTAGAACAAGCCGGCGGATCCATGTTCCAAATACTGCCGTTTCTTGCCGTCTTTGCCATATTTTATTTTCTGGTCATCAAACCGGAAAAAAATAAGCAAAAAGCGCGAAAAGAAAAAATAACAAGCATAAAGAAAAATGACCAGGTTGTTACAGCCGGAGGCCTGCACGGAACAATTGTCAATATTAAAGAGACAACTGTTGTCCTGCGTGTCGACGATAACGTTAAAATAGAATTTGATAAAGAAGCGATTTCCACAGTAAAATAAGCTCGCTTGATATTT
>JAGLHE010000159.1 GCA_023143685.1 Candidatus Omnitrophota bacterium | reverse complement strand
GGCAAGACGCTTGTTGTTAGCCGGATAGCAGTATCAAATCCACAGTTGATCACGAGCGCGCCGCAGATTGTGTCGCGTACAAATTTAGCACTTCCTCAAACACGTACTATGGATGATCTTCGCATGCAAGCTTTAAAGGTCATGCCCACGGGTCAAGTTGCAAAAGTGTTTTTCGGTGTATCAGGGGTTGATCCGCAAAGCATGGTAACGCACATGGCTGCTTTGAAAGGTACAGATGCTTTTGATTCGATGGATAAATTTAGAAGTCAGGCGCATCCGGATTTAGTTAGAGCGGTTACCTCGTCTCCGGTTATTCAAAAACGTTTAACGGATATGGGGGGGATTAATCTTAACGCGAAGATGTTTGATTTTAAAGTTAAGGGGGATGGGAGTATTAAAATTCCGATTGCGTTAAAGCCTGGACAGGAGATGAATTTTGGTGGGCTTGAGCCGGTTGTTATCGGTATCCGTCCAGCAACCGCTGATATTCTACCATTCGAAAGCTAATAAAATGAAATGCCTATGAATTATGCTTCCCTGTCTGGGATTTGCATGAGGGCAAAATATAAGAAATAAATGCGTCAGATTTTTTTCAAAAAGGTCTGGCGTATTTTTGTTGACTTCCCACCTAATTCTGCGATAATCTGTGCACTACTATCAGTGTTCATCTGTGTTATTAATCTGTGTTCATTAATCAGCGCTCATCTGCGTTTTTAAAAAGGAGGCAATATGGATTTTAAAATTCCCGATACTCCCGAGGAGTTGTTCCGTCAGGGGCGGAAAAATATGGATCAGTTTGGCAAGTGGATCCCGTTGGCAATCATTTTGCTTGTCGTCGTCGGGTTTATGGGTTCCAGTTTTTATTCGGTAGACCAGGACGAGGTAGGGATTATCCGCAGGTTTGGCAAATATGTGCGCACAACGCAGCCTGGCCTGCATTGGCGCCTTCCTTTTAATATCGAACAGTTTGACCCTGTTAAGGTGACACGTGTTTTTAAAGAAGAGTTTGGGTTCCGCACTCTTCGTGCTGGAGTTCAAACAAAATATTCTCCTAAGTCGTATGATGAAGAAGCGTTGATGTTGACGGGTGACTTGAATGTTCTTAATGTTTCATGGATTGTCCAGTTTAAGGTCAAGGATCCTGTGTATCTTTTGTTTAATGTGCGTAACGTGCGAGAGACGGTTCGCGACCTTTCCGAATCCGTGATGCGTCAGGTGATTGGAGATTATTCCGTGGACGAAGCAATTACGACACGTAAGAATGAAATTAATCAATCGGTTAGAGATAAATTGCAGGTCGTGTTGGATAATTATAAAAGCGGTATCCAGGTTGATAAAGTGGAATTGCAGGAGGTTTTGCCGCCGGAAGTTGTTAAGGCGTCTTTTAATGAAGTCAATGAGGCTGAGCAGGAACGGGAGAAAGTGGTCAATCAGTCCTGGGAGGCTTATAATAAAGTTATTCCTAAGGCGCGAGGCCAGGCTGAGAAAACAATTCGTGAGGCCGAAGGATATGCCCTGGAGCGTGTTAATAAATCCGAAGGGGATGCTGCAAAGTTTATTGAAACATGGAACGCTTATAAGCATGCCAAAGATGTAACGCGTAAGCGTTTGTATTTGGAAACAATGCAGGATATTATTCCTAAAGTCGGAAAAATATATGTGTTTGAGCCTGAGGCTACCAGTGTTCTCCCGTTATTAAAGATTAATGAAGGAGGCCGATAATGAATAAAGGAATTAATGTTTTAGTAGGGCTGGGAATCCTTATCTTTGTGTTTTTTGCCAGTGGAGCTCTTTATGTCGTTGATGAAACTCAACAGGCAGTTATAACTCAGTTTGGAAAGCTTATTGGACAGCCAAAAACAGAGGCCGGTTTGTATTTAAAAATGCCGTTTGTGCAGAAAGCAAATTATTTTGATAAACGTGTTCTTGAGTGGGATGGAGATGCGGATCAAGTTCCGACGAGAGAAAAACGTTTGATCTGGGTTGATATAACAGCGCGTTGGCGTATTGTGGACCCGTTGATGTATATGCAAACTGTGCGTACTGAGCCAAGTGCGCAGACACGGCTCGACGATATTATTGATGCTTCAATGCGAGCGGTTATTTCAAGCCATGTCTTGGTAGAAGCCATTCGAGATACAAATCGTTTGATTGATTCAGGAGAAAAGGATCTTGAAGTAGAAGGCTTTTCTCCTGAAATTGGCAAAACAGTGATTGAGCCGATTAATTTTGGGCGTGAGAAATTGAGCCGTAAAATTTTAGCGAGAGCGGCTAAGCCTATATCCGAATTTGGGATCGAACTTATAGGCGTACGCATCAAACGTATCAATTATGTTCAAGGCGTGCAGAAAAAAGTCTATGAGCGTATGATTTCTGAGCGTAAGCGAGCGGCTGAACAGTTTCGTTCTGAAGGGCAAGGGAAGAAGGCGGAAATTGAAGGCCAGATGCTCAAGGAATTGAAAGAAATACAATCTGAGGCGTATCGTAAAGCTCAAGAAATTAAAGGAAAGGCAGATGCCACGGCTATTAAGATTTACGCGGACGCGTATAATAAAGATCCCGACTTTTATGCCTTTATTAAAACACTTGAGACTTACAAGGAAACCATGACCAAGGATACGTCCTTGATTTTGAGCACAGATAATGAATTTTATCAATTTTTAGAAACGATAAACGGGCAAAAGGTTTCGCCGTAAGCTGGTGTAAGCGCGGGATTTTACTGCCTGATGTGAATGTTGTGAATAGCAGGAAGAGGGTGAATATTGGTTTTTAACAATGTTTACCCTCTTTTTTTGTAACCATTTGAGGAGAAGTATTTTAGAAAAAGATTTTTTTGTTGACAAAGGGTGGGTGTTGAAATTATACTACTTTATTATACAAGATAAAACAGCATAACTTATTTGTTTGTAATACCTTAAAATAAATTTTGGGTTTATGTCTCAGATGTTTTGTATTTGTCTTGGACTGTACAGGCTTGTCAGGGTTGTAGCTGGCTTGCCAGATTCCTATGGGAAGAAGGATTATCAAAAAAAGGGGGGTAGTCATGGCCAAAGGTAAGGTTAAATGGTTTAACAATCAAAAGGGATATGGATTTATTCTTCCAGATGGAGTGGACGATCCTCAAGATGTTTTTGTCCATTACTCGGTTGTTAAAGAGGATGGATATAAAACACTTAACGCTGGCCAGGATGTTGAACTTGATATTGTCAAAAGTGAGAAGGGCGATCAAGCTACTAATGTTATAAAAGTATAGATTGAAGCGAATATTCATGTTTATTAACAAAAACCTGCCTTAAACAAGGCAGGTTTTTGTTATGTATATGTATAGCTATAAGGGTTGACTTTGGCAGTTATTAAAGATAATCTATTGAAACTATGGGAAGTCAAAAAATAGTCGACGAGGTGATCGAGGTGTCGCTTGTGGCGGTATCTTCAGATGCGGGTGTTAGTGAAATCTTAAGGGAGGTTTTGTGTGAGGCCGGTTTTGATTTAACGCAAGTTGTGGAATATCAGGATAAAAAGACTGTCCGTATTTCTGTGTATGCGAGAACAGAGCGACAGGTTGTCGAATTAAAAAAGAAGCTGTTGTTGTTTTCTTTAAAAAATGTCAAGGTGATTTCGAAAACGTTAAAGCGTCAAGAATGGCAAGAAGCGTGGAAAGAAAATATTAAGCCGTTTGTTTTGACAAAAAAGTTTGCTGTTATTCCAACATGGGTGAAAGATCAGAGGGTGCCACGAGGGCGGTCTCCCATTTACCTTAATACAACGTTAGCTTTTGGTACAGGATTGCATGAGACAACACGGTTTGTCGCGCAGTTGATTGAGCGCTGCGAGGGAAAGTTTAAAAGTTTTTTGGATGTGGGGACCGGAACAGGTATCTTGTCGATCATTGCTCGGAGATGCGGGGCTGAGCAGGTGGATGCTTTAGATATTTGCGCGGATAGTATCCGGCTGGCTAAGCAGAATCTTGCTGTTAATACATGCTGTTTTGATTATGTCGCAGCTATAGATTTTAAACGGCTAAAGAGCCGTAAGAAATATGATTTTGTTGCGGCAAATTTGGTTACGCATGACTTGATTGCCATGC
>JAGLHE010000158.1 GCA_023143685.1 Candidatus Omnitrophota bacterium | reverse complement strand
AAACTGCCAGCAGTCTTGAGTTTATTTTTTATTGTATCGATAAAATCCGGAGGAACTCTCAACTTACGTATCACTTCAATGGATTTTTCTTTTGCAGATTCGTATCTTGATTTACTTCGGTCTACTTTTTCACTGCTATCCTTTAGAAGATATTTCATCTCTTTGTGATCGATAAGTTTCTCAGCAAGAACAGATTCAATATAACTGAATTGGTAGAATGAATCCAAGTCCATGCATCTGTCATAATTATTTTTAAGTTCGTTGAGTTCAGTTTCAAAGGTCAAGCGAAGAGAATCCAACTTACTGATATGTTCGAAAAGTCTTATTCTTTCATCAGCCTTGTTTTTAATCACCACATCAAATTCTATGTCAGCCAGAAGATTTTCATTTGGCAGGAAGGTTTCCATAGACTTCTGGTTAAAACGATTGATCTTATCTTCAAAGCCTGCCAAAAGGCGGATTTGAGTTTCATTTTTATTTGCAAAGATCTGATCTGCTTCGCGAAATCTTAATTCCGCATTCACTTTACTTTTTTCAAGTTGCTCCATGTGTTCAGTGGAATACGGTACTTTTCTTTCTGAAGACAAGAGAGTCTCTTTACTTATTTTGGTCCTTCGAATATCTTCCCAGAAACCATCGATGGATTTTTTATTCTGCTCTATGCTTTTCTCAAGGCTTGAAGTATCAACAGCGACTTTATCGATCACTTCATTCAAGGAGTTAAATTCTGGGCGCAGTTTTTTAGTTTCTTCTTCCTGCATGTCCTCAATGTCTACGACAGCAAAACTTTCAACAGGTTTTAACTCACGTTCAATCTCTTTTAGCTTGTCACGAAGCCCAGTAACCAGCGATTTATTTTCTTTTAAGTCATATTCTAATCTGGATTTTCGGTCATTTGCCTGTCGGCAATCAACACCCAATTCTTTTATGTTAGATTCACATTCTTTAAGGGACAGTTCCAGAGATGTAAGTGCATCAATTACTTTGTCATATTCTTTAAAAACAACCATTCTTTCATTAAGGAATCTGAGTTTATCCTGTATTTTCCCTTTTTCTAAATCCATTAGTTTTATGGTTGCTTGCATATCAACGATAAATTTTGAGATGACGGAGAGCTCGTTTTCATGCACCCCAATAGAATCTATGTGACTAGATATTTCTTGTTGTATCTCTGCTTCAAATTCAACAGTATACTTATCAACAAACAATTTTATAGCATCCCTGTCATCATTTGCCATTCCCAGAATATCTTTGTTTTTGCCTATGTCCTGCCCAATTTTCTCGATCTCTTTTTCAATTCGTTTTATGGTTGTTTCCGGATCAAGGATCTTGATATAGTATTCTGCATTCCTTGATGGCACAAATACATCTCCAAGAGAGAGTTTCTTTTGCTCCTGCAGACTGGACTGGTTCGTAAGTATTACCGAAGAGTCCATAATAAACACTGGCAGGATGGAAGTAGGACTGTTCACAATTCTATTGAAATCTTGCTGAGTAAGAATTATAGACTTCGTGAGCCAGGGTGCATTGTTAAGAATTTCCTTTTGCTTGTCTTCTGATAGATTCCTTAGATATTCTGCACCTGTGATTGCAAAGCTGAATTCTGACCTGAACCATTTTAGGGCATTTTTCATATCCTCGCTAAGAGAAGAACCATGCTCTTTAATTGTATTAATTTCCAGTTCAAGTTTGCCTTTTTTTTGCTCAAGATTCAGAACAGTTTGATTTGTTTCATTTCGTTCCTGATCTATTTGTTCAAGGCATAACTTTACATCTTCAAAACGTCGTGCATCTAATATCTTCAAAATTTTATTTTTATGGGATTCAAAATTGGAAAGGGATTTTTTAGCAACTTCAAGGTTCTTTTCAATATATTTTTTCTCAGAATCAATCTTCTCATGCTCGCCTTCTTTTTTTGTGAGATTATTCATTTTTTGGTGAATATCACTGACTAATTGTTCAGCTTTTTCATCTAGTTCTATCACACGATTAGCAGTTGCAATAATCTCGTCCTTAGGTATCATCCCACCAGTGATTTTTGGACATGCTAAATATTCTGTTTGAAGTTGTGTTTCTTTTTTGTTTAACTCGTCTTTTTCAGTTTTGATTCTGGATAGTTTCTTACGTTCTTGTTCCTGCTTAGTTTCAATCTTACCGATGTACTTTTGATGCTCGTTGAATTTAGCTTGGATGTAATCGAATTCCTCCTTTTTTTCCCCATAATGCTCTTTAATCTTATCAAATTCCATTTTAAGGTAGGAATGGAGTTTTTGGCCTATAACGTTTCGTTGTTCAAAAAGTTCTTCATGTTCTTTTTTTGTATTCTCCAGTGTTTTTTTATCTTGGTGGATTTTCTCTTCAAATTCTAGAATGTTTAGATATTTATTCGTTGCAACGGCAAGATTGATGTCATTATCCAGTTTCTCGATATCATTCTGAATACCTTTCCTTTCATTTTCGAGTTGAATTAGTTCTTTTTGGCCAATATTTACTCTGACATTGAGCTTCATGATCTCAAATCGTTCGATATCAAGCTCAATCTTTGCATGTTGCCGTTTAGCATGTTCGAATTCAAATGTAGTTTCAGCGAGTTCTGTTTTTTTCTCGGTGATTCTTATCTTATATGTTTGAATTTGTGCTGATGCTTGCTTTTTTGTATCTTCGAACCTGCGAAACTTTTCGATCACTTCATTATTTACAGATTTGATGCTTTGTACTTCCCTGTCAAGTTTTTCATATTGCTCCAGCTTTTCCATTTCTTCTTTCAGGCGTTTGATATCTTTCTGGGATTGATAGAGGGCACCGGCCAGAGATTCACTGCTGGATTCTGTTGACTCTTCATTATAGAGGGATTTTTTACTTTTAAGGCACATCTCAGTTGTATTCAGTAGCAATTTTTCAATCAGTGCTCGAGAAGTTCCATAGTTTTCAGTAAAATGGGATTTCAGATAATTCTCTTTTTTATT
>JAGLHE010000157.1 GCA_023143685.1 Candidatus Omnitrophota bacterium | reverse complement strand
CCTTTACGCTGTGTCCGGACGCCATAAACTACATCATGGCCTTCATTCCACTTTTCAATAAATCCCAAAATCACTTCCGGAGGATCCTGAAGATCACAATCCATCACAACCACAGATTTTCCTTTTGCTTTACGGATACCGGCGGTTATAGCGATCTGATGCCCAAAATTTCTGGCGAACTTCACAACTGTTATTCTCTGAGGAGCCGCGTTATGAATAGCCTTCAACAATTCAAAAGACCTGTCACGGCTTCCGTCATCAACAAAAACAATCTCATAGTTTACCTTCGCGGCATCTAAAACTTCAGAGACTTTGTTGTAAAAATCACGGATAACCTCTTCCTCATTAAAAACCGGACTAACGATTGAAACATCAATAAAATTATTGCTCATAATTGCACCCCTCTTTGTCTTCTATTGATTACGCCTTGCACGCAAAATTTGCGCAATCAAAAACATTTTCTGAATCCCAACGCCCCCCATAAACAGAACCGCTTTTTTATCACCGTACTGTATATTTTCAATAATCCGGTCCTGGGAACTTACCGGATAAGAAAATTCTTTGTGGACAGGGGCAACACTAACCCCCACATAAACTGTTTTTGAAAGGTTTAAATTCTTCCATCCTGAAAATTCTTTAAGCCCCCCATACTTACAAGGGAAACCATAAATCATAACATCCAAATCTTTTGTAATATATCCCAGTTCAGGCAAGGCCAATGATTGAGCAATAATAAACGGCGCCCCGATCAAAAAGCCCGAATACTTCTCTTCAAGGACTTTTACAACGCGACGGTTCATCTCTAAATCTGTCCGGTATTCCAGGCTCCGTTCTAACAAAACATGATCGTTTTCTTTCATCGGCGCATAAAAAGACCCGTACGCCGAAGACAAGGAAACGGCAATCCCGGCGATCAGAATCAATTTACGCAAGATATTCGGCCGGACAATAATCGCGAAAACATAAAACGCGGCAAGGAAAAAAAACGGATACAGGCCCAAACGATACCGCGGCGAGACCGCATAAAAATTAAAAAACAAAACAAACCACATTACTCCATAAACAAGCATAACCCATGCCGGATACCAATCCCGAATAACAGAAGATGTCTTTTGCCCACCGCGACGCGCGCGCCACCAACAGAACGCATAATATCCGATAAATCCAATACAAATCCATATAAAAAAATAAAACATTTTCATCTGAATTAACGACGGCCATCCTTTTCCTAAAGCTACCATCCCGACACTGACATGCTGGTCATTCAACAAGAATTTTGAAGCAAGCTTAAGCCCCGAGAAAATCATAAGGCCGACACCCCATCCTAAAACTTTCTTTTGAAACCGCAGGTCTGTTTTACCAAAAAAAAGATAAAGACTCACCAAAAAGAAAGCCGCGCACCCAAAAACCGCAGACCCTTTCACTAAAACCGCCAGAATCAACATTATCCCCGACAGGTGAATACGTTTTTGCCCCAAAGCCCACGCGGATAAAACGATTAAGAATACCGATGCCATTTCCATATTAATGGCCTCGGTCTGCACCTGAAACAACGGTTGAAAAAGAACCATCAACGCAACCAGAGACGAAAGATTTTTCGGGAACAATTGCGACAAACTTTCACGCAAAGCAGTCACCGTAATCGCCGCAAACGCGAAAAAAGCCAGATGATTAACCACAAGAAACGCTTTACCCCAGGGGATAAGTTTCAAGAGAAACGCGATATACATCGGAAAAATAGAGAAGAAATAAACTTTTGGCCCGCCCAAGGCATATCCATCCTGATGAAACAATTCCACATAATCAAAACCATGGCGTGCAAGCCAAATAGCTTCTGAAAAAGGCCCGCCGATCGCATCGCCATAAGGGGGATAAAACAACACTTCAATTTTTGTTAAAACCAAATACGCGAAAACCATTGCCCCAAAAGCACGCGCTTTCGCATTTTTCAAAAAAACCAAAACAATTGCGGTTAAAAGCAAACCCGACATCATTTGACGGAGTGGGCCAAAAAAAGTTTCTTCAGCGCGGCCAAGATAAAAGTCTAACGGTTGATTCTCTTTTACTTTTGTAACTTCATTTAACCACTCAAACTGTCCATCATGGTAAGCTGTTTCAATCCACCCCGGACCTTGACTTTTCACAAAAAAGAAAGCCCCTGCCCAAAACAAAAAAAGGACCGCAAAAAAAACTTGTTTTCCTTTTTCACACTGGCGGTATTTCCCCAGGACAAAACTATGCATATTTACAACTTCTTTTTCCATTCATCTATACCAATCTTTAATCCGCGCTGACTTATATTTTTAAAAAATCGAATCCAGAATATTATCGATAAGCTGTTCTTCCAAAGTCTTTTGCTGAATTTGAACCGGCGGGGCCGCCTCTTCTTTTTGCCCATCTTCTGCCGACTCCGAAGAATCCCGGACAGGTGACTGTTCACCTTCTGATTTATCTAAATCCAGGGCCTTAAAAAGCAACTTACGTATTTCTTTTCTGCCTCGATCAATAATTGTTTTTTTGCCTACATATTCCAAATCGGGAAATATTTGCAACTGCGCTGCCGGCCCCTGATACTCTTTGAGAGGGATCCTGATCCGGCCATCATCATCCCGTAGCGGAGCCAATTCCTCGACGGACTCAATCATACTACGGGACAAATCCTCTGGAACAAAAATATTCGTTTTCATTCGAATATTTTGTTGAAAATCAATCGCGCCTTGTCCTGACAACATAAAACTGTCGGCAACAACTTCCATTTCATTTATCCTGATTCCATCTTTCTGAACAACAAAGCTTGTCTCAATTTTCCCAAACAATGTATCACTGCGGCTTATCTGTTCCCTGTATCTTTCCGGCAAGGATGCCTCCATTCGTTCTGCCAATCCAGGGAGCATAGAAATCTGATCAAAAACCAATCTCAAAATATTCACATCACGCAAACGCCCCTTACTAATCAACAGGCGTCCATTCCCGTCAAGCGTTTCATCGATATCTTCCGGGGCAAAACCTTGTCCCTGAATATAAAATTCGCCATCAAGCTGCCCCATGAACTTCACTTCCGGGTCCACCCGGGAAACAAACCGTTCTAACGGAACATCTGTAATCGTTCCATCAACAAAATACTTTTTCCGCATCAAATAATCACTCACACGGGCCTGTCCCAGAACAGTACCTGATCCTATCCATACAACCCATTCGGATATTTCCAAATCATTTTCTGTCACATTATACCGGAAATAAATATCCCCAATCGGTAACGGGTCTTTCTCAAAAACAACCCGGGCGCCGGAAACCTCACCTTCTGCCTCAAAATCAAGCAACCCCTCAGAACCAACAACCATTTGACGGATCACAGTCTCAGACCGCCCCTCTAATCCATCTTCCAACCCCAGCTGCGCAACGTCGGGAAAGATCTCTATTATTTTTTTCAAAGAAACCGCCGAAAAATCAACATTAACATTCACGTCGTTAAGATGTGCCTGATTTTTATTAAGATCAATATTTGCCTTACCTTGAATCTGGATATTTTGTCTATCACTCAAAAAAGCACACGCCCCCTTAAACACAAAAGAATCCTGCAGAGAAAAATCTTTAACAATGAATGACACCCTTGAAATTTCCATCTCAACAGGTATCTCTTGCGTCCTATCCTCCAACACAACCGACCCTCCATTAACATTTAAAGACGCGATTGATAACGGTGGCAACGACATAGCAGGGCCCTTTGGCGCAACCGGTTTTATTCTTTCCATC
>JAGLHE010000156.1 GCA_023143685.1 Candidatus Omnitrophota bacterium | reverse complement strand
CACATCAGGTGTCTCACCCCTAATAACACGAATTGTTACACTGGGGGGACTGGTTATTGTTCTTATGGCCTCCCCAATTTCCCGGGAAACATTATCAATTCTTAATTTTGCAGTTGGGGGTGCATCTTCACTTGAATCTGGTAATAATATTTCGAACGGATATCCCGCGTATATGTCACCATTTGATACAATTGATTCTTTATTATTTACAACACGAATTGGCTGAACAAGATCATCATGGGATATTTCTAAAAGAATAAGTGGAAGCTGACTCTGTTGGGCCCAAGCTTCCTGTTTTAAGGAATTAGAAATTGTCATGGTAGAATCTCGAGTGCTAAGGCCGAACTCCATAACCGCTTTGCCGGAATCCCTGAGCGTACTGCTTTCCATCTTGGAGGAGATTTAAAACGAAGTGTCACACTTTGATCATCAACAGGATCTGTCCATGTAAATGTATTAGTCCCATTGTTCAAAGTATCCCGGTAAAAAGTCCTAAAAATTTCCAGCTGCGCACCGGTTAACACAATAGGAGTATTTATTTGTTGCGAAAACGCTGTAAATCGATTACGTACAGAAGCCGGCCCCGCATCCATTGGAGATATTAATCTTGTTTCATCATCCCCAATATCAACTCCCAAGAAATGCTGTTGAGGTAAAGATGCCGGCCAAGTGCTCATCATACCCTCCTGAAAGTTGCATGATCTTCTGATGTTTTCCCTGTAATAAGCTGAATGATTACACCATCATGATTAATCTTGCTTTTTTGGATAACTCGCATCTCTTTACACCAAACGACCTGGGCTTCTTCCATACGTTTTTTCGCTATCCCTAAACCATCACGCGATGCAGTCATTTCTTGGCAAGCATTAAAAAGAGGCGTATCAGTAATGCTCATTTCAAGCTGCGCTTTTGGTTTACCATTTTTCTTCTTTTCGTTTTTCATTATCCTCTCCAATTATCTATTAATTAATGTAGAGTTAAGACCAAAACTATCTTTTAACGCTCTATATGTTTTTGTACCTGGCCTAATATTGTTGGCTGTGGCACCATCAATAAAAACGTTAATACGTTCAACACCACCTTCCATTTGTCTCTCTTCTGAAGCCTTAGCCCCAGGAGGAGTGATTACATTCACAACAGTCCTACTTCCAACATCAGCATTAACACCAAGATCCCCTCCTGCTGTCCTCATTAATGGCAATATCGCTTCTACCCCGGCTTCTCCGGCAATACCTGTTTTACTTCCGGCCATAGGAAAAGCTATCGGTGAATTAATAACACCACCCTGTGCAAACATCGACAATGATCCGCCTGAAAAAACATTTCCTTTAGCGGAAAACAATCCGGCGCCGCCTGTAGGACTTCCAAAGATTGCACCGATTATAGGCTCTAAAATTTTCCTTCTTACAATTATCCTGATAATATCCGACTCAAGCCCTTTTAAAACTTCAGAAAATTTCTTTCCCTCAACAATAGCATCTTCGAATTGAGAAGAAAACGTTGCACCAAGATCTTTCATCACAGGATTTAGTTTTTTTACTTGTTCAGTCTGCTTATCATATGTTTGAATAGCCTTATCTGCAGCACGATTATAAGTCTCTTGATTAATAGCACCGGCCATAATCAATTCATTCAACGTTTCATGTGTATCAGTTAATTTCTCAAGAGGAGTTCTCATTGCCTCCCTAATTCTAGCCCCCTCAGCCATGATCTTATTCTCATCTGCTAGAATAGCTGCCCTCTCCTCAATCTCTGTACTTAGAGCTTTATTTGTTTCCTCTCGAATATCACGCAAACTATTAATCCTATCCCGAAGAACCTCTTCAAAGGATAAATTCCAAAGATCTTTCTGATCATTCGCACTTTTTACAACAATGTTTTTTATTTCATCATAATATCTTTTTGCTTTTTCGAGTGGTCCTAAGAATTCACCGCCGGTTAACCTAATATCTTTTATTGCCAAAATTGCACTTATATCACCAATTGCAATACTAAGACTTTTGAAAAATGTTCCTGTTAATTGTGCTGCAGTTCCGACCGCTAATATTGTTTCAGCTAATGTACCAACCGATTGATCAAGATCATCAGTGTCTTTAGCTGCCGTCACCATCTTGTCACTATATGTTAAAAGCACCGGGATTATCTCGTTTCCTATTGAAATCCCGACACCTTTAAGCTTTGCAGATAACCGCGTTAAATTATCATTAAGTAATTCGGCGCCTCTTGCGGTTCGCTCATCAAAAATAATCCCTAGTTTTTCTGCCTCGATCCTGATCTGCTCAATGCCATCACGACCTTCATTTAAAAAAGGAATAAGTTCGACACCGGCTTTTCCAAACAACTCCGCTGCCAACGCGGCTTTCTTAGTTCCATTTTCCATCTTTGAAAATCGATCTGCAACATCAAGGAGGGTATCTTCTATGTTTCGGAGTGTACCATCAGCGTTTGTATATGACACATTTAATTCATCTAATGGTCTTTTAGCCGTCAAGAGATCATGTGAAGCATCAGACATAACACGCGAGAACCTACGAACACCTTTAATTAATACCTCAAAATCAGTACCTGCCAATTGAGCTGCATGACGCCAAACAGATAATGATTGAACACTGACACCTATTTTCCTGGATAATTTACTGAGTTCATCAGCATCATCAACGATTCTTTTTATTGCAACTCCAAGCGCCGCTGGTCCAATAACAACTGCCAACATGCCGGCCATTCTTTTGGCTGAAGATACTATATTGTTAAATGTTCTCGACGCTTTCATGGCTGATTTATCCATAGCGCGATTAAACTTAACAGTGTCCGCAGACAATTCAATGTTTAGTCTTCCTAAACTTCCACCAGCCATTTATTTTCCTTTTTTAACTATTTTATTTCCAAACATTGCTCTAAAAACCTGCTCTGTACTTGTTTTTTGCTTAGAACTTACTTCTGTTTCATTTGGTTTTTGAATGGAATAATAAGCCATCCATTCAGTTATCTCCATGCTCGTCATAGATCTAAGAAGAACCCGAACAGGACACCCGAGTATTTCAGCTAAGCGGAAATAGAATCGCCGCCCGGGTCGGCTTTTGAGTTTTTTGCAACATCTTCTACCTTAACACTCAAACCATTAAGCTTTTGTGAGATTTCCGTGATCTTATCTAAAGATATTGCTGATAATTTTGCAACACGCGGAATATCTTCATTTGTAAAAATAAGATTTCCCTTCTCATCAACAATAGTAATGACAGCAAGACTAGCACGCCCACTCACAAGTTTATCTTCACTTTCTCGGGACGCAATAAGTTCTTGTTCCCATTGATCACGCGTTTCAGCAGACATTTCTGAAACATAAACATAACCACCCCATTCCGGGACTTGAACTTTTTCCTTTTTTAATTCATTCTTTGACAAAATATCTTCACGATTTAACATTCCTTCCTCCTCAATCTTCTTCAATTAAAAAAATAAAATTTATGCTTCTGCAATTGCCCCTGTAATTTCAAGTGTTACAGCTGCATTTAAAGCTGCATTTACACCACCGGTTACTGTAAAACCTGTGACATATGCGTTAAAAGTCCATACGGTTCCAGTTGTATCTGTGAACGTAATTTTCATCGGTGTTAATGTTTGGTTTTCTCTAGCTGTACGAAGCGAAACATGAACAGCATTATCTGGGATATAATTAATATCAAATGACAACTGCCCTTCATCTGGCAATCCCATGATCTTTTCCATAGCCGCACTATCAAGATCTGTAACATCAATAACCTGTCCGGCACCACCAGGACCATTAAATGTTTTGATCTCCGGGATTGCTGTATAACTTACCGGTGACCCCGATCCGATTGCTAATACGATTCCTTGTGACGTTAACGCATTTTCACTCATAGAACTCTCCTTTATTGGTCCCGATAATAAAAAGAGACACTTCACACATATCCATGTATAAAGTGTCCCAATGATTAGTTAGCGGAACGATTTGATTGATTTACTATATTCTGACTATATACCCTCAAATATTGTCTGTCCAGTAAATTTTTATTTTTCCTTCTGCTCTCTGAATTTTATAAGAGGAGCTTGAACCTGATCAAACCCTGTGATTTTTCCATTATAAATCACAAGCTTAATAACCCATTCACCGAAACCAATCTGTTGAGCATGTAATTTCATTGCGTCAAACGCTGTTTTCTTTATTGGATTCGGCTTTACCTCTCCGAAGGCTGTCTTTTTTTCCATCTACCCCCCCGATCTTTTCTATTTGAGCGTTCATTAGATAAGGATTCAAAGCCCATAATATTCTTTTCCAAAAAGATTGAGTGCTAATAAAAAGTCCGGCCTGATAATGACCGATTCCAATCCAATACTTTTTCGACGCAAAAAAACCAGCCTCAAAAGATTCTCTTTCTACCTTCGCAAGTAGAACCGTCGTCGACTTTCGATCCTGCTCTTTAGTATACCTAGAACAAATGTCGATCGCATTCTTACATATTTCACGAAACACTTTACTCTGTCTCTGTTTTGGAACCCGGCAAACCACACGTGGTTTTAATATCTTTGTTATCTCCCTCATGACGATAGATTTATCCACAAATCCCTCTCTTCCTTGTTGCTCTATGTATTTCATTCTCCTTGACCAAGAAAGCCTTTACATCATCCAGGCATTCATGACTCCACATTGTTCCCTGATTTGGATATAAAACATATTGTCGCCACATACCATTCCACTGAATTAATGCAAGTCCACACCCTGAACTGTTTGATACAATCTCCCATATACAGGTTTTCCCTGATGGTGATCTTTCTCTGAAAATAATCTCAATATATTTAGTTTTCATATTAACCTCGCAATAGACCGGGGCTATTAACCCCGGTCTATTTTTTATTATTAACCTCCTCGTTCATCTTCAACAATCTCTTCACCAGGAATAACAATAACATACTTACCATCACTGTTAATAACCGGATCTGGTCCCACAAGTGTCACAGGGACAGCTGAGTCTTTTATGTAAGTAAGGATTTGCTTTTTCGTCATAACCTCAACAACTGCCTGACAATTAGCAACATTCTCACTTTCACATTTTTCAGCTGCCTTTCTTTCGCGAAATGGATTAACACTCGCAGGATGAAGCATTGCGACCAAGCATATCAATATTGAAACACTTGCGAATACTGTAAAAAACTCACCCCTTTCACTTCTTAATTTATTTAACATGGCACACCCCCTTTCTTAGAATTTTTTCATCTACTTCTTTTTTTTATTACTGACCTTCTTTTTCTTTGCCTCGCCCTTCTCTTTTGGTTTAGCTGCCGGAAAGTTTTTATCAATAATTTTCCATACATCTATACCAAAATGTTTCTTCGCAAATGGCGGAAAACTCTCATTAGAACGCCACCCTTCAACCTCATTAGCAAAAACCAGATTCATGACAAATCGGATTAAACCTTCGGATGTTTTATCATATTCAATAACATGCTTCTTATTCACATTACACATCCCCATCACTTCTTTTATAAAAAGTCGGGAAATTTCACTATCACCACTGATAGGCATTTTTGAGATCTTCTCTGATAATGCTTTATAAATTAACGGCACCGCCTTTGAATATCTATCACGCCTCTCCTTTCTTTTCCTTTGTTCTTCCTCTCGCTGTTCCATCGCTTTTTGTTCTTTTATTTTATCTGCTGAAGATACCACACTACCCCTGGCTTTTGCACGATGCGCTCTTTCCTTTTGCCATTGCCCCCAATGAATTTTACACTTTTCCTTTGCAATACAAACCTTCAATGTTTCCCCTCTTCCATGACCAGCAACAAAAACACCAAGAACACTATGCTCACAAGTTTTAGACTTCATCTTCCCATCAGCACGCTTCCAGGATTGTGGCCCAATTGTTCTTTCTTTAGCTCGTGCAGACGTTTGAATATAGTGGTCTTCTGTAATAGGAACAATCTTTTCTTCTTTCTCTTTAGCCACAGTTAAAGTCTTTACTGTTTCCGGGAAAAGCATCGGATCAATATCATCACGCTGAAATCTGACGTTACTATCAATCCAATCTTTAAACTCCCGAACACTTCTGGCCTTAACCCGAATATCACCAACAAGTATTGGCAACTCATATTGACCATGATCCGGTAGAAATATTGCATTGTTGCTATAATCAAGAGCTCTCTTTTGATCTGCCGGAGAAAGCCGAGCCAATAAGATCGCATGGCCGGCTGTAAAATCGTTTACAATAAAATGTTCCTTTGCTTCTTTGATTAAAGATACATATAACTTTACACGATCATATACGTATTTTTCTGATCTCCCGATCTTTGTCGCAATTTTTTCGGCATTATATTCTTTACGCCGCGACAACGTAAAATATCCCTCAGCCTCCTCAAGCGGATGTATATCCTCACGCTGAGAGTTTTCAATTAACTGGATTTCCATCACTTCCTCATCAGTTAAATCTTGAACAATAACAGGGACCTTCTTTAGTTCTGCCACCTTAGCTGCACGAAACCTGCGCGCCCCACAGACAATTTCATATTTATTATCCGCAATAACCCTTACAACCAATGGCTGAAGGATCCCTTTTGTCTTCATTGACGCAGCGAGTTCATCAATCTTTTCTTTATTAAAATGTTTACGTGGGTTTAATGGTGATTGTTTTAAATCTGTCAACGGGATACTTATCATTTTTTTCTCCTTAATTTATTAATCCGCTTATACTTTGATAAATTTTGGCTTTTTTACCGGCGGTGTTTTTCCGTATATCATTCGTCGGAAAAATGTTTGCTTACTGGTTATCCCTTCATCCTTCATGCGTTTATAAACCTCTGTCCTATCAACGACGACACTCACAGTGTAAACAAAAACTTCATGCAGCGCTTCGATCGCTTCTGCAATACTCATCCCAGTCTTTAAAAGAATTGCCAAATTCCTGAGATCTTCAACAAGCATATCTGTTTCTTGAACATACTTAAAAAGAGAATCGCAGTCTTTATTTGAAAGCCCATTCTCTTTTTTGATTGTTAATATTTTATTTGCAACTTGCGGCGGAATATCACCTTTACCCCTACCACCACCCCGGCATCCAAATTTAACCTTGTCTCTGTGCTTCTCAGGTAATGCTTGATATGTCCGGATGATTTGTTTAACGCGATCCAAGGGAATCCCAAGCCTAACAGCTATTTCTTTTGTATTTAACCCTAACTTTTCCAACGCATCCATACTGCGCCCAAGTTCATTGAAAGAGGGATTATCTCTCTGGATGTTCTCTGTTAGACTTAATATGTGGAATTGTTTGTCATTAATTTTTTGGATCTCTGCCGGAATTGTTTCCCATCCGAGTTTTTGAAAAGCCAAAAACCTGCGCTGCCCATAGATTATTTGATACTTCTTTTTCTTGCCAACAGTCACTCCAATAGGCTGCTTTAATCCATGCTGTTTAATACTCATCATCAACTCATCAATACGCGTATCCGCAATATTTGTTCTGTGGTTGTCGATGATCTCAATGTCCTTAATTCTTATTTCTTTAATCTCCATCTTCCCCTCCTTTTTAATAAATCTATGGTTGGTTAATCATCAGCTATAAATCTTCCCACTCCAAAACCTACTGCAAATACAATTACATACCAAAACGCTGGGTAACTGTATACTTTTTTTGAAATAAATTCCATTACACCAAAACATGATGCAGCAAATAAAAACCCGATAAATACTCCTGAAATAACCCAAAGATAACAATTAGTTACAATACTCCGTATCATTTATGCCTCCGTTTCTTTCTCTGTGCTTTAAATTTGGTGAGAGTGTTTGCAATAGAACTCATTGCTATACAAGAATCACAAAATACATAATCCTTTATATTGTATGTTTTTCCTCTGTGCGTAGTGCTTCCACATGACCAGCACGACTTCAACTTTTCATCTGGCATTTCGGCATCCCAACAATAATCGCATACAGAAAATGTAATATTACCAACTGGTTTACCACACTTAATACATTTATTTCTGATACATCCACATTCTTTTATTTTCTCTTTACAATTAGGACATTCCACAAAATCCCTCCCCCTGTTATAAATTGTTTGGTTAAACCTCAACCAATAATATTTCACCAACTTTATCAAATTCAGAAGCCCATTCTTCATTATCTGGATTTCCGTCAATGAAATATCCCTGTCCTTCTTCACTCCACTCATATCCATCTTTTTCTTTATCCTGCTTTACATCAAATCTTGAACGATGTGTTACTTTTGCAATGAAATCTTTTCCGTCACTAGTTTCTTCAGAAAACCCTGCATCACAATCTGCGTATCGTTCCTTTAGATACTTTTCTGCTTTTTTAAAAGTATTAAAAAATTCATACTCATTATCTACTGCATAATGCGCCACATACATATCTTTCATGAAATCACCCTCCATAGCATATTGGTTAGCTCTTCTTACTTTTTTCCAACAAACTTAAAATAAAAGAAAAAATAACCATGATCAAAATAATAGGTCCACCAACCACAACCCATCTAATTAACTCATTACGGTTTTTCGGGAAAGGAAGAAATAACACAACATTAACGCCCAAGAAAGCCCATAAAACAAATAAAGCGATAATCATACATCATCCTTTCTTTAA
>JAGLHE010000155.1 GCA_023143685.1 Candidatus Omnitrophota bacterium | reverse complement strand
TAACAATCCTTTGCCCGCTTTATTCTATTTTGATGAGTAAGCAATTCAGCCAATTTAAACCACACCTCTTCAAGTTCGGGTTCCAGGGATACAGCCTCATTATAGTTCTTAATAGCGGCATTGAAATCCCCATAATCACTTAATATGTCCCCAATCCGCATTCTTGAATAGACTGTATTGGGATTCAGTTCAACTGCTTTTGAATAATTTAAAATGGCTTCCTTGTTTTTACCCAATCTTTCAAGCATTCGGCCCTTTCCTTCCAGTAAATGGTAGTTCGAAGGATGTTTCATTAATATATCGTCATAGAAATTCAGAGATTCTTTATATCGACCCAGTTTGTAATAGGAGCTTGCAACAGCATTCCATTCATCGTAATCGTTGATATCCTTGTTTTGAGAGAAATTGCTAATTGCGGTTTCAAATGAACTTATTGCCTCCTCATCTCTTCCAAGTTTTTGCTCAACTAATCCCCTATCATACCAACTTTGAATATAATCAGGATTAATCTTGATACTTTCATCAAAACATTCAAGAGACTCCTTTAATCTGTCAAGCTCGTATAAGACGCTACCTTGTCCGTGCCATGCTTCAGCTATATCGGGTTTGTTATCCGTGACGTTAGAATAACTTTCCAAGGCATCTTCCAATATCTTTTTCGAACTATCCTTAACTTCCTCAGATATATCAATTGGAACCTCATAACGTAATTTCCTTAATGCATTTCCTCGACCGAGCCAGGCCTCTGTAAAATTCCGGTCTATCTTAATGGCATTATCGTAGCATTCTATTGCTTCCTTATACATACCCAATTTTGAAAAAGCCTCTCCTTTGTGATACCACACTCTCTCATCATTCACATCAAAATAAAGTATCTTATCATAACTCTGCAAGGCCTCCTCATATTTCTCTAATTCATATAACGTTTTAGCTTTCAAATACCAGACCTTTTCATTATCGGGATCCAGTTCAATGATACTATTTAAAACCTTTATGGTTTCATTGTATCTTCCTTCCTGGATTAAAAGTGCTGCCTTGGCAAAGTAAAGACCTGTATCCATGGGATTCTTCTCAATCTCTTCTTCATACCAGGTTAATGTTTCTTCTATTTTCTCATTATAAAGTATTTTTTCCCGTGCCTGTTTATTTTTTCTATGTAATAGTTTCCTTTTAGAGAGTTTCATTTAAATCCCGTTTTTCTTTTTAATATATATAGTATGTCTCTCGATTTGATACTTCAATTTTCGGTGTTGAACCAATTTTACATTGATTTTATTTTCGAGGTATTTGAATTTAGATTGGTTTATATTCACATTTTGCATGACCTAGGTGATATATTTGTCACCAAATTATAAAATAGATTTCGCGACAAAAATCATAAGTGATATTCAAATTTGCATACGCGAATTTAGGAAATATCATCTTACTCGAGGGTAGTTTTTTATATATTATAATAAAAATAATAAAATTTTTTCAAAAAATTGTTATCAAATCTGATAACCCGAAAGAAACTTATTTATTAAAAGGGGTTTGTAGACAATTTGTATCTAAGATGTAGATAAATGGTTGATAAAATGGAAATGGAAAAGACGAAAAACCCAAAGATTTCAATCCCTGAACCTTTGAAAACTAAGGTTGATAAGATGGTGAAAACTGGCCTTTATTCAAATGAGATAGAATTTGTAAACGATGCTGTTAGAAGGCTGATTATACAAAATAAAATGGAGGAGAAAATCAAAATGTCAGACAAGAAAAAATTGATGGCAAAAGAGCATTTAATGCATGAGGGTGAGAAACACACTTTAATTAAAAAGCCTCCCCCATAACTCCCTATTAACCGATCTGCCAT
>JAGLHE010000154.1 GCA_023143685.1 Candidatus Omnitrophota bacterium | reverse complement strand
TAACCGCAAACGCCATAATGAACAGTTTAATGGTTCCTATCAGAAATTTGGCTACAGTTATATCAATGTTTTTCTTCTCGAGGAATTTATTGACGAATTTAGCGACGTGTTGAGCAACAAGCCAGCCAATGATCAGTACAATTAAACCGCCTAAAACCTGGAAGCTATATTTCACAAAAAATTCTATGATCATGTCTAACAGGTTCCTGGCGGTTTCAAGTTGTTCTGTGGTTACATCAGTGATATTTTTCATATTAGGTTGAGCAAACGCCGGCGAAGGTGTTAGGAAGCTTAATAAAAAGAGAAACCTTTTTTGATGTTTTAATCTCATCTCATCCCCCTCCTGGTTTGTTTTAGGATATCGTTTAGCTCGTATTCGTATGCAACGGCTTATGATATTATGATGCAGCTGAAATGTCCAAGAAAAAAATTACGTCTTTAAAAATTGAGTCCATAGTATACATAAAAAGTGTAAATAAAAATTGCGTTAATGTGATTAAGAATGATTTCAAGGTGCCTCCGTAGATAAAGTAGAATTAAACCATTTTCTTATATGCGAAAGTGTTTCCGGTTTATTTTTTCGAATCAAGTATTCCGCGTGCGGGCCATTGGGGATAATCGCTATTTCCTTTTGGGCGGTTGCCTTTTCGTACAAGGCTTTTGCATGCCAAGGTTTAATCAGCCAGTCCGCTTCTCCGTGTAGAAATAAAATCGGGCATTGGATTTTATCAACCACGTTAACCGGTTTGTCTTTTTTGAGCCAGAAAGGGCCTGGCCGGACCCCTTTGCCGATCTTCCCGTTTCCGATGAGGTTGTATAAAACATCGTTCTCGACGTCTAAATCCCAGAAATGACATTCAATTTTTTCAAATTCGGTTGGAGCGCTTACGGATATCAGGCTGTCAATCAAATCGGTCTTTGCCGCGGTAATAATGCTTGTGGCTGCACCCAGAGAAAAACCAATGACACCGATCTTTTCGTAGCGTCCACGTAGATTTTCCAGCACAGCGGTCAGGTCAAGATATTCCTTTGTTGTCCAGTAAAATAATCCTTTGCTGGCTCCGTGTCCTCTGAAATCCATAATAGCGACATCGTAGTCGTCAGATAACGTGTTCCCTAAATTTTTAAGTAAGACAGCCGCTTTGCTGTTAAAAAAACCATGGGCAATAATAATGAGTTTTTTGTGCCCATGGTCGTAATGATCATAAAATATTTTTTGTTTGTCGTTAGTGATAACTGATTTTGTCTGCATTTTTTTAATGCCTGTTTAAAAATAACTTTCAATCGGTTTATTGTTTACATATAACCCCTCAATAAGAGCCGTTCCATTTAACACGCGGACAAGCACATAAGCATCCTGTTTATTTCTACGGCTGTTTTCTCTGTAAAGTTGTTCCGCTTGTGGTGCTTTTTCTTCGTTCATATAATAACGGTTGAGCGGTAAGTTGAAACGTACTGTGTCGCCGTAGCTTTGGTAGGAAACTGTGGTTTTTATATAGTTGTTGCCTTTGGGTTTTTGTGTTTTAGCATCAACAACATGGGCAAAACCCTGGCTGTCGGTTTTGATAATGACAAAGACCTCTTGACCCCGGTCAAACTTAATATTATTGTTTGATAACTTGATAGACCTTTGGCCGGTTGATAAGGCAACATATCTGCCTCGGAAGATGTCGTAGGGGTCAACAGGAGCTGTCTTGAATTTATAGAGGTCACCGTTTCTTAAGACATGTTCTTGTGATGCGATCATCCAGGATGGAACAGCTAATTGTGCAGTAACTAAAATAGCAAAGACTAATCGTTTGTTCATAATCACACCTTCCTTTCAAATTTCTTCGAGAGAAACATATTCGCTATAATAAAACACGCACCGATAATAATAAAGATGATTCCCCTCTCAATAATCCCGAGTGATGCGTCAAGAAATCGCGTAAATATGAGCACGCCCATAATTAATATCCCGATATTTGTTATTCCTAATTGTTGTTCTTTTAATCCGGATAAAACACAAACAATGCCTAAGTAAAGCACGTATAAATTATAAATCCAAACAGATATAAATTCGTTTTCGCCAAACCCGGAAAAAGAATAACAAATAATCGCTAAAATCGGCATAATACTAAAGGATGTTTCGAATAATTCTTTTCTTTTTGCCATTTTTACGATCAGGCTGATTGCGATAAATACGAGTGTGCCGGCAACAAGATAATCTGCGATTCCTGCTGCGGCATGAAATTTTCCGCCGATACGGTAATAGTTCCATCCAATACTTTTCCAGACCCATTCATACGTGAAAATATAAGAAAGGATTGTTGTCCCGAGAATCCCGTAGTTTCTGAAAGGCCTTTGCCATGTTGCGGGCGCGTCATCAAACCAGAATTTACTGACTAAATAAAGGATACAATAAAACGCGCTGTAAACGATGATCCATAAACCCGGCAAGACTTTTTCCAGGGATATTCCGATAGCGACTGAGAAACACAAGCAGAGAGCGGATGATAACCATATGGGCCTGGATGCGTACGGATCCTTTGATAAATGTTTGAGGTAATGTGGAAAGACTAAGGCAACAAGAGGCCAAAACAGTAATGCGTGCCCCCCGTTTATTTGTGACATGGCAGACCAGGCTGTAATGCCGATTAAATATAAAACAGCCGGAAGACTGGCAGACATTAAGTAAACTAACGGGATTGATAATAACATCCATGTCAGAAGAAAACTGTCAATGTCGCCGGGCAAATGATATATTTGGCTAATTAGAGCTATGGCGCCGCCGATAGCTAACATGTTAAAGACTGAAAATCCTTCCCGGATAGCTAAAGATTGTTTGTTTTTAAAAATAGCCCAGCATAGAAGAGCATTCGAAAGAAGCAGTGGAGCAAAAGCCAAAGATGTTCGTTGCATCCTTGTTAAGTCATCCCAGTTGTAGGCAAATAACAGGATAATCCCCAGCCCGACACATACGGCTCCAACGACACCAAAGATCGCAAGAGCTATTTGTGCCTTGTTCTTAGGATTTATGTCTCCATAATATTGGCGGACTTTTTCAGCGGATTCATTGGACAGGATTCCCTGTTTGATTAAAACAGGAAGTTCATTGTACAGCCACGCTATTCCCTTATTTCTTTTCATTACGCGCCCCTCCTTTATCCTTTCGGCCTACCTGAGAAAGTAAATTAATATCTACAAATGATGAATAGCCTTCTTTAACTTGCATTTCTATGAAACGTGTTTTTAAATTTTCCCCGCTTATTTTAATTAAAACAGCCTCTGTCCGGCTCTCTAATGTTTTTTTAATGCTTCCCATCGCGTAAAACCGGCAATGGTTAGGATATTTTTTTGAGTCGTTTTTTCCATGAGAATAGAGTTCAAAGAATTTTGATATTTCGATGTTGGAGTTATTAAGTGGCGAGCCATCTAATTTAAAAAATTCAACCTTTAGGTCTTTACATGAATATTTGTTTTCTGACGCGACGCGGATATTGATATCCAGCAAAAATGTTTTGAAATCTCCCAGGTTGTCGTCAAGTTGTTGGACAGGATTTCCAAGGAGCGTGTTCCACAAATATGAAAAAGCCGGATGCCTGCAAGATTCGTTTTTAATGCAATCCTCAGGGATTTGCGCGATACCAGCGAAGTTTTCCAGTTCAGGCAAAGGTGAACGGTGCATGGCGTTAACAATCACATAGGGTGCTATGTCAATTTTTTTGATTTTCTCAAGAGTCGTTACGTCGCCAGAGGAATATTTGCTTTTAATAGATTGTGTATATAAAAAATTAAATCGGGCGCTAGCGAGTGGCACAGCACCGTCATCTTCATATTGGCCGGTCCCTGAAACAAAAATACCTAAAGGGTTTAATAAATTTGCAACACCGACCACATTAAGAAATTTCACGTTTTGTTTTAAGTAATCAATGTGCTTTTGATATTGCGGGTCAATCATGGCCATGCGAAAGTCAAAGATAGTGTCACTTCCAAAAGCCATTTGTTCTAATTCGTTTTTACCAAATGGCAATGGAATATCTACCCCGATTTGAGACGTTAAGTTTTTGATTTCACTTCCCCATTGGGCGGTTTTGGCTCCCCAAAATGGTGTTCCTAGCGTAATGAATGAGTCGAGATGCGCGATAGTTTCTGGAGTGCTATAGCCTGGAGTATTCATTAAGGATTGAAATACCCAGATTGAACCGATAAGCCCGCCTTGAGAATGCATAATCAAAGATATTTTGTCATCTTTTTTGAATTTAGCTGACGCGGTTATCCGTTTAATTTGCAAATCAACATCCTTCGCGAAATCATAAGGGGTTTTATCATTATTTCCAGTGTCGTATTCGATGCTCCGGACAATATATCGTCGGGATGGGTCTTTTTTATTAAGGGTTCTGGCAAGGGCCTTGGCCATGTAACCAAAATGTGTTTTATTGCCGGCGATTCCGTGAATAAGAAAGATGACATGTTTAGGTTTTTTTGATGATCGCCATCGTGCTTCGACTGTGGTCTGAGGGTTTAAAATAAAGAAAAGAAATAAGGCCAGGATTATAAAAGATTGTTTTTTCACGAAGATTCTCCCTGGAAAGTTTGTGCTGCTAAACGTTTAATTGTGCCCAGGTCGAGTTTCCCGGTTCCCAAAAGCGGGATAGCAGCTACTTTTAAGAACATAGCTGAGGCGGGAATCCATAAGTTAGGCAAGTCACTTTGTTTAAGTTGTTCGATTAAATTCGTAACGTCTACGTCGTGAAGGCACAGCACAGCCAGTTTCTCCCCCTTCTTCTCATCCGGGACAGATGTCACGGCACACACCAGATCGGTTGTATTAAGAATTTCCTGGATTTTTTCTTCGACTTTGATGTGCGGTACCATTTCTCCTGCGATTTTACTGAATCGGCTCAAGCGTCCGGTAATCATTAAAAATCCATCTTCGTCAATATTAGCGATGTCCCCGGTTTTATACCACCCGTCCTGAATCACCTCGTTTGTAATTTCCGGTCGATTAAGATAACCTTTCATGACGTTAGGGCCTTTGATAAATAACAAACCGTCCTCATTTTCTTTAGTTGGCGTTAATGTGTCAGGATTAAGAATCCGAGCCGCTACTCCTGGTAATGGAAGCCCGATTTTTCCGGGCTTGTGCGCTTTTTGTATTTCTCTGTGCGTTTTGTAATCAGGAAGGTTGATCGAAGCAATAGGCGACAACTCGGTGCATCCGTACCCTTCCATCGGATCGATGTTGAATTTTTCTTTAAACGCATCCGCGACCGTGGCTTTTAATTTTTCCGCTCCTACGACAACAACACGCAGGCTTTTGAATTGTTCCCCGGTACAGCGACGAGTATAAGAGCTTAAAAATGTCGGGGTGCTCATAAGAATCGAGGCTTGATGTTTGTGGGTTAACTTGCCAACCATTTTGGCGTCAAGTGGGTTGACGTGGTAAACAGCCTGAATGCCGCTTATAAGAGGAAACCATAAAGTTGCGGTAAAGCCGAATGAATGAAATAAAGGCAAGATCCCCAGGATCGCGTCATCTCTTTTGACATGAAAAATTTGATAAAGCCCTTCAAGATTGGAGGTGATGTTGGCATGCGTGAGCATAACACCTTTAGGCTCGCCAGTACTTCCGCTCGTAAACATAATTGTCGCAAGGTCTGTCATGCACCGTTTTTGGGATTCTTTAAAGATAATACGGTTTGCCATGAAGATCGGGACGATAAATGATTCGAGGAACGCCTTAATTTTATCGAGTTTTGAAACAGATTTTAAGATGTCTTCGATATAGATTTTTTCACCAGGCACGTTAAGGTTGGCCTTGTCTAAAAAAGTTTTTGAGGTCAAAACGTATTTCATGTCGCATTGTTTGAGAATGGATGTCAGCGATTCATAAGATGTCGTATAGTTTAAGTTGACAGGAACTTTGTTAATAAAAGAAACAGCAATATTGGCAAGCACACCGGGTACGGATGGCGGGAGCATAATGCCGATATTGTTTTCGTCTTTAAATTTTTTCTTCAGTTGATTCGCCAGGGCCACAGCTCCAACGAGTGTCATGCCGTAATTTAATTTACGGCCGGAAGAATCAGCAATGCAGGATTTGAACGGGATGCGTCGGGCTTGTTTATAAAAAGCCTCAGGAAGCGTCATCTTGTCTGCTAAACGGTATTGAAATGCTTCTGCGCCTAACTCCAGCACTTTACAACGAATCTGAAATGCTGAAGAGGTCGCAGGCATCGGTTCGCCAAAAGACACGGTAACCGGGTATGGGAGCATTTTAGGGATTTTGTAATAGTATTTTCCACCTTCGAAACTAAAGATACTGCCCCAAATTCGGTCAAGGTTGACAGGGATGATCGGCGCGGCCACATCTTTCATAATATGTTCGAGTCCTTTGCGGAATTTGAGCATGTTGCCGGTGCGCGTTAGTCTTCCCTCTGCAAAGATGCAGACAAGCTCGCCATTGCTGATGGCCTCTTTAGCTTTATTAAGGGCATTAATCGTTTCCTTGGGTTTGTCTGTCCCTGTTATTGGAATAGCTCTGGCCAGCCGGAAAAGCGGGTTAAGAAGTTTCAGGTTGTAGATTTTTCTATTAATCATAAACCGTACAGGCCGTTGGGTTGAAACAGCGATAAGAAGTCCGTCTACGAAGGAAACATGGTTTGAAACTAGTAGCGCTCCTCCCTTCTGCGGAATATTTGTTTTGTTGATAACGCGGACACGATAAATTGTGTGTGTAAGAATCCAGACGACAAATCGTGCTAAAGCATATGGTAGTAAGCGACAGATGTATCCTGTGCCGAAGATCGTCAGGATTCCCGCAGAAATAAAAATTTTGGCGGCATTGAGATGAAAGATATCCCTTAAAACATAGACAGTGCAGCAACCGATTAAAATAGCGGAGAACGAAATGAAATTATTTGTGGCTAGGACCTGGCCTCGTTTTTCAGGAGGGCTCTCGTGTTGAACAAGGGCATTTAAAGGGACGATGTAGAAGCCGCAAGAAATCCCTAAAAGAAATAAACAGATTAAAACCTGCGCGTAGGAATTATAAATGAATCCTAACAGAATAGAGAAAAAGCTTAACCCTATTGCTCCAAGAGGAACAAGGCCAAGTTCAATTTTCTGGCCGGACATTTTTCCGGCGGACAGGCTCCCTATCCCAATGCCCAGTGTTAATGTCGTCAATAATCCACTTGTGGCTATTTCAGAAACACCCATAACCTTTTTGGCATAGAGAAGAATGTTGAGTTGAAAAAGTCCGCCTAAGAAACCAAAATATGCCAGGCCAAGGATGGATAAGAAGATGGCCTGTTCTTTTTTGATCCATTTGATGTTGTGAAAAAGTTCACCTAAAAAATTCCATTGAATGGATCTTTTAGATCCGGAGGGTTTTACTTTAGTAACAAAAAGGCTTGTCAGGATGCCGATAAGTGATATCCCTATAAAAACAAAACCTGTTTTGTAGGTGTTCGGTTTGGTTATATGGATCAGGTATCCGCCGGCTGCAGTGCCAAGGATAATTGCCGCGTTAGTCCACATTTGAATAAGCCCGTTTCCTTCTGACAATTTTTCATCCGGAAGGATTTCAGGTATTATCCCGTATTTGGAAGGGCTGAAAAAGGCACTTTGCAGTCCCATGAAGAACAGTATGGTAAGCATAGCCCAAATATTGCCAATTAAAAGGGCGATGAGCCCGAGCCCCATTACAAAAAGTTCTGCGACTTTTGCTCCAATGATTATGTGCCGTTTACTGAAACGGTCAGCGAGAAATCCGGCGTATGTTGAGAAGAGTAAGAAAGGAAGAAGAAAGATAGCGCCTGAAAGGGATAAATAAAGTGTTCCACCTGTTTCGGAGACAAATTGATTAATCGCGATAAAGGCAATAACGAGTTTAAAGGCGTTATCGTTAAACGCGCCGAGGAATTGAGTGGCTAAAAGTGCTACAAAACCTTTTTTTTGGGGAGATAGTTTCATGAGATATCCTGGTAATGATATATTATATCTTATTTATATACATTTGTTTTGTTGGTTTGGTTTTTTTTGTTAAGTGAAAAGTTCCGTTAAATCCTAACCCGTCACGCCATTTTCCGTAGATGCCATCCTTTGTGTGGTCGACGCGACCATGAATAGTAATTTTAATTTGATTGGCACTGTAAACAACGTATTTAAATTCACCTGTAGCTGGGTTGAAACGCTTAATGGATGTTGGTGTAAAAGACAGTCCGCTCTCCAGCTGCCCGGATTGGATGGTGCCGATTTGTTCGACCTTGGCACGAGCTGATAAAAGGATGTTTGTTAATGTGTAGTTTCCCTGCCACCTTCCATCCAGATCGTTACGAGTGTAGATGTTTGCTGACGTTTTTGCAGGAAATGAGGAATAGACCACGTGAACCTTCTCAGAAAAAGCCACATCTTCAGGAGTAATCATTGCCCGATTAAGAGGTAATTCACCGTTAGCAATGTAGCGGATAAAATCCTGGTGCGGTTGCCAGTTGAGCTCACCGAGGCGTTTGAAATTTGCAAGTTCAATCCCTGCCCCACGCTTGGCTGCCTTGTAAATTAATTCAGAACAGTAGATCTTTTGATCATCCCATTCATATTGAATATCATAGGGTAATCCCTGAAATTGATATGCGGCTTTAATAATTTGTGGAATATTTTTTTGGTAATGTTTTTTGAGCCGGACAATTGTGAATTGATCTTTAATTCCATAGCTGATCCACTGGTTAAGTGGTGTTTCCTTAACAGGCCCGATCGCTTCTAAAACATAGAATTTGTTGTTTTTCTTAACAATTATACCGCAATGAGAATATTGACTTTGCGTCACATCAGAAATAATTCTTAACAATTTTCCCGGAAGATGTTGAAAAATAAAATCTCCTTCGCGAATGTCGATGTTTTTTGTGTGATTAATAACCTTTGACTTGACTATTGCCAGTGCCCAGGAGTTGGGCGCGGTATATCCGATGTAGATAATCCCCAGGATAAGGATAATGGTTTGGATAAATCTGTTTTTTTGTATATGGGTCATTGTTGTTCCTTTGTTGATAGTTAACCGTTCAACTATATGGTCAAAAAAAATCATTCCTCTAGGATAGCGCTTAGCCATTTGACTAAATTTGAAGAAATGATTTCCTGGTCTTTTTTTGATAATTTCCCCATCAAACCTTCAAGTTCTTTACTATATTCGTCCCACATCTTGTCCAGCATATTTGCGGCTGTAGCGGTTACCTTAATAATATTGACGCGTCTGTCGCCCTCCAGAGCTGAACGTGTGACTAGCTTGTCCTTTTCTAATTTATCGATTAGTTTTGTCATGTTTGATGGAGTTACAATGAGATGTTTGCTGATTTCAACCTGGCTGATCCCCTCTTCTCCGCCATGTGTTTTGATTGCAACCAGAATATTGAATTTGCCAACGGTAAGGTTGTGCTTCTTAAGGTAGGCAGACATTTTTGTGTTGCAGATATTATAGAGTAAGGCAAGGCTGTAAAGGGCTTCTTCGTAATGTTTCCCGCGGCCCTGTACAATTCCGTATGTCTTAAGTTTGTCCATTTTTTTGCCCTGTGTTTGTTGATCTTAATGAAAGTGTACCATTCAACTATTAACTTGTCAAGTTAATCGGAGAACTTTTTTGTTAAATTGTTCTTTCCATCGCTTCAATACGGCTGAAGATATTATGAAGTAGCGCGATCAGTTCAACAATAAGGTTTTTGTCTTGAGAAAGGGAGTCCTTGAGATTGCGCAGGGCTTGTGTAGATTGCTGGATTGCTTTTTTACAAATGCAAAATTGGGCGACTGCGTCATTGAGAGTAAAGTCATCTTCGTCAACCGGTTCGTGGAATTCGCATAAGCCCCGGTATACTTTCGCGGGAAGAAGTGTGTGATACCATGCGACAGTTTGAGAATCGCTGAAAATTCTTGGCGATAGTTTTTTGTTGCTGTCCGAGATCTTTTCCAAAAGTTCTTTAGCTTTTTGAGAATATTGTCGAGCGGTTTTATGGAGGGGATCCTCCTTGATGCCATCAGCATGGTTTTGGATTTTTTCCATGTCGCCTGGATCAATTTCTTCGACATCGATGTCGTTTTCTTCGATAAAATTTTCAAGATCCTCTTTAATTTCTTCAAACTGCTGTCGCATGATGTCCTCAGTGACTTCGGGATCGTCTTGCTCACGGCCGTGAGCAATGCAGGTTACGCGGCGTTCAAGGTCGTCAAGATAAAGCTGACAATACGATTGTGTCTCGTGTGTACAGCGCTCACACCATCGGTCACAAAAATTGTAAGGCGACTTTTGTGCAAGTTCGAGGTTTTCTTTAAGAATTTTTCTTAGTCGTTCACTTTGCATTTTATCAATTTTTAAAACCACAAAACTTTACGCAAAATAACATAAAGAATTAATGGATATTATTCTGCTTTTATTTTTCGGGCCATCAAGTCTTCAACCGCTTTTTGAGGTTTTTTCCCTTTATAAATAATATTGTATACTTCATTTGATATTGGCATAGAAATATTATGCCTTTTACTTAACTTGTAAACAGCCTTAACTGTTTCCACCCCTTCAGCAACCATGTTCATGCCGGCAAGAATTTTTTTGATGCTTTTGCCTTTACCAAGCTGTTCGCCAACGGACCGGTTGCGGCTGTTCGGGCTTACGCAGGTTGTGACAAGGTCACCTAATCCGGCCAGCCCTGAGAAAGTTTTAGGTTTAGCGCCCAGAGCTTTTCCCAGACGGCTCATTTCTACGAGGCCTCTTGTCATTATAGCGGATTTTGTGTTTGTTCCATAACCCAGCCCGTCACAAACACCACAGGCCAGGGCAATGACATTTTTAATGCTTCCGCCAATTTCGATGCCGGTAACATCTGTGTTGGTGTAAATTCGGAAACGGTCTGAGTTGAATATTTTTTGAAGTTGAGTGGCAGTCTGTTTGCTTTTTGAAGCAATCACTGCGGTTGAGGGGATGCCTTTGGCTACTTCAATTGCGATTGTCGGGCCGGAAAGGACAGCGAATTGAGAGGGATTAAGTTCTTTTGTAATAACCTCTGACATACGTTCTAAGGTCTTTGTGTCAATCCCTTTGATAACACTAAGAATTATCTTATTTGCGAGGTTGAGTTTTTTGAGTTTTTTGAGGACTCCGCGTAGATATTGCGACGGTGTTGATAAAACAAGGATATCAGCACTGTTAACTGCTTCGTCCAGGCCACTTGTAAAAGCGATTTTTTTTGGGAGTTTAATACCAGGCAAAAATTTTGTATTGACCCCTGTTTTTTGAATATGCCGGATGTTTGCCGGAAACGCGCCCCAGACTGTAACAGGATAATTGTTGCGCGCAAGGCAAAGGGCTAAAGTGGTCCCCCACCCTCCGTCACCGATAACTGCGATATTTTTAGTTTTTTTGTTCATGATGACACTCATCTTTGCTGATTTTTACAAGATTAGCATGGATATCTAAAGATGTAAAGAAGGCGCTATTTATAATTAAATCGGATTTGGAATTACTTTATAAAGCGCGAAGGTTTCATTTTTATAAACTGATTGAAGAATTGAATTGTTGCCCGGATCTCCGTACCCCATAAAAACGATATAATTCACCTTATACTTCATAACCGCTTTCATAATCGCGGTTGTAATTGATTTCTTGATAAAAACCTGAAACGCGTCCATATCCTTAAGCCTGCGTTGCCATTCTACCCCGGCATTGTAATCAAAGCCAACTACACCACAATCGCGATATGACAAAACAATTTCACGTTCGGAATGAATGCGAAAACCACCCATCTCCATGTCATGTGGCACAAGAATTAAAGCATCAACCGGTGTATTCTCTTTGACATATTTTTGCATATCAATCCAGTTGCGCTGTAGTTGCCAAAACCCCCCGGCTGTCTTTTCGACTTTTATATGGAGGCGGTGATAGTATAGATAATTACCTGTAAGAGCAATGAGTGGAATTATGATCAATAGTTTACGCAGGACATCTCGCCATAACGTTGATTTGACAAAAAAGTAAGCAATCCCGGGAACAAAAAAACTAATCCAGGTCCCCCATAAAATTTTTATTGCAACTTTGCTGTACGAATGCCCGGCAAAATCTTTAATGATCCCGGAGGTAGTAATGATAATAAGCCCGGCAAGAATTAAAAGGCCCAGGCCGCGAAGTATCCCTTCTCTTCCTTTTAAAGGCCATTTCCAGCAAATCCTGGCGCTTAACAACAGTGTCATTGCGGCCCCTGCTAAGATTCCGACATAATTTCCAAAACGGATAAGTGGAAAAAGAATTGCCAGCAAAAGCGTGATACCCCAAGGTTCTTTTTTGCAGCGGTCGACGAGCAAAATGATTGTGTGGCCCATCAGGAAAAAAAGCATAAATTGGATGTTGCGTATAAGGTTTAGGTCGGTGACAAAGCGATTTGGCGTCACGTATGACGTGATAAAAGAGATTGTAAGCATAACAGTTCCGATTAGCATAACAGCCTGGCTTTTTTTGTCTTTCTTAAAGACAGGATTGTGCAGGATATTAAGGATATAAAAAGATAAAAGTAGCCAGTACTCGCGTGTCGCGGTAAAAAATGTTGATATATCTTTCATCATCAGAGAAAGAGAATGCTGATTGAATGTGAAATTTTGTGGACACGCTAATAGATAGAGGTCGATCCAGTTTTTGGTGAGGTTAGGGTCAGCTGCCCCTATTGGCGCAAAACGTTTTTTTAGTGTCCATATAAGAATAGGACTCATGATTAATGTGAATGTGCCAATGGTTTTGGCAAGTGTCTTCCAGTGATATTTTTTGATGTGCCAGAGCAGGTATGTTGTCATGTATACAAACGGGAATAAGCTATAGAGAGAATGGAAATTGGCAGCAATGCCTAAAATAGCGGCAGCCAGGATAAACCGTTCTTTATAAAAAAAGTAGATGCCGGCAAAGATGATCGCCAGTGCAAATTCCTGATGAGAAAATGTCCGGTAGAGAAATTCTTCAACCCTGCCTAAAACGATAATCATAACTGTGCACAGGACACCGGTTAGTTTTTTATCCGAGAGCAGATGCCAAAGTTTGTATATCCAGAAAAACAGAAAGAATCGGGAGAGTAAATAAAGGATAAAGTATGTTGCCGGAACCTGGTCAACAGAAATGACGCGTGCTAAAACCGGAAAAAGAAATGATGTGAAGTTTTCAACCAGGCTCTCGACGTAATAATCTCCAACGTAAAGATTAGGGTCGATAAGTTTTTTAAGAAGCGGAATTTCTACGTGCTGGTCATCCCAACCGTAAGTGTAGCCATTAGTCAGGAGAAAAACACCGAGCAAAAAAAAGCCAATGACCCAGTCATTGGTAAGAATGTTGCGGAGTTTTTTTGTGAAGTTCATGGGGGATGATAGGAAATCTGCGTTCATCTGCGTTATTTCCAGATAAAAATTTCTCTAAGAACCTGCCACATATAAGCCGCGCCCCAGCGCATGACCTGGAGCTTTCTCTCTCCTCCTTCACGGGCTGGCTCGTCTCCGGGGATGTCAGCTACTTTTAGTTTGCGTTTAGCTGCCCGAACTGAAAGTAATGGTTCCCAGCTGATGTTTGTTCCAAAAAGTTTTTCTTCAAACGCGTAGCTGGAATCTTTATCCAGATCAAGATCATAAATAAGGCTTTTAGGATACGCGCGGTAAATGACCATCGCGTCAGTGTAATGTCCGCCATGAAAAAGGTTAATGAAAGTAGTAAAAAGTTTGTTTCCAAAAGCTGTTACAGCATCATCGTCATAACTCTTGGCGCCTTGCGCGTAACGGGAAACGATGACCATGTCATAACCTTCTTTGAGTTTGTTAATGCAGTCCGGGATAAGCTCAGGGATGGAATTGCCGTCCGGGCTGAACGTTAAAACAACGTCACCTTTAATATGCGGCCAGGCTTCCATATACGCGTTACGCATTCCCTTCTTTTGCTGGATGACAACATCGTACCCTTGTTCCTTGGCATATTCAACTGTGCCATCTGTGGATTGGCCGTCAACAACAAGAATTTGATCACACCATTCAGGTTTAACTTTCGGCATGATGGTTTTCATGCCATCAATTTCGTTAAGAGTTGGAACAAGAAGTGTAACGTTCATATTCTAGTCCTTATGGGTAGGTATTTAGTGATATGGAGCGGGCGATGAGAATCGAACTCACGCTATCAGCTTGGAAGGCTGAAGTTCTACCACTGAACTACGCCCGCGTTTCTAGTTGTTAACTGCGTATCACTAGAAATGGGCAGAGGAGGATTCGAACCTCCGAAGCGTAGCGCAACAGATTTACAGTCTGTCCTCGTTGACCACTTGAGTATCTGCCCGATTTATCTAAATTCAAAATCGAGGTAATCGGTCAGGAATCA
>JAGLHE010000153.1 GCA_023143685.1 Candidatus Omnitrophota bacterium | reverse complement strand
TTTGAGAGAATCCTTATTGACGAACTATCTCTTCAATATGAAAAGGATCTGGAGCTTCCCGCAGGCGACCTGGTTCTTGCGGTAAAAGGGCAATATGATTTTATTTTGGACCAGGACAGGGAAGAGTCCGAAGGTACCGTATCTTTAGCCAGGCTTTTTCCGTTTTCCGGGACAAATCTTGAGGCAGCATATAAGACAGCCCCATCCTATGCTTCGACGGACAATACAACAGAATTTACCTTTGAAGTATCGCAGCCTATTGCTGAAAATGCTTTTGGCAAAGCGGCTAGATTAAAAGATAAAATTGTAGGCGTTGAAATTGACGTTGCCAGGCACCAGATTGTTGAGGCTTACGAAGATTATTTAGCAACCGTCATTGTAGGTTATTATGATTGGTATGAGGCTTATGAAAATTTTAAGATAGGAGAGTCTTCTTATAATGAAAATTTAAAATTGTTGGCTAATATTAAGGAAAGACAGGAAAACAATATTGCCCTTCCTCTTGATGTTAACAAAGTGCATTTGCAGGTTTTAGCTAAAAAGGAAAAGCTCATTGAACTAAAAGAAGAGTATGAGAAGGCGCTTAATTTTATTGAGAAAGCTATCCGTTACGACGGACAAAAAGAATTAATACCGAAAGAACCAGGGCTTTATAATGAGCTTACGGTTTCCTTTGAAAAGGATTTTAAAGAATTTAAGGGATTAAGCCGCACCTATAAAATACTTGATCTCTTGGAAGAGAAAAGCCGGCTGGAAGTTGATGAGGAGGCCGATGATTTGCTGCCGTCTATAGAGTTGCTTTTTGGGTACAATGTTAAGGGGAAAAATCTTGGGATTGAAAATGAAGACAATATGGTTTATACCGGGGTATCAATGGAGTGGCCTTTCGGCGATCAGGTAGATAGGGCCGAATATGAAACATCAAAGATTGCTTTGGGAAAAACAAAATTGTCTAACGCGGGCACACATTTTCAGCTATATAAAGATATTAAAGATCTATCGGTTCAGATGAATAGCGAGCAAGAACTTTTGAACATTGCTAAAGAAAAGATTGGTTTGGCAAAATCCATATTGGAAGATGAAACAGAAAATTATTCATTCGGCAAAGTAACGCTTAATGACTATATCGATGCCGTAAATGTTTTGGATAATAACCGTTTTACTGAGATCCTTCATAATTCCCAGTATAAAAAACTTATGATAGAATGGCTGAGAATAACAGATCAGCTTATTTCAAAGAAAGATGTTTATAAGAAATAATTGCCAAGAGAAAATATTTTTAAAATTGTCGTAATAATAAAGGAAGGTAGTGATCCGTTATGAAATCATTTGAAGAGCTTGGTCTATCCGCAGACACATTAAAAACACTTAAAGTAAAAGGTTTTGAAGAACCAACACCGATTCAGGAAAAAACCATACCTGTTATTCTGTTGGGGAGTGAAGATATTATCGGGCAAGCGCAAACCGGAACAGGGAAAACCGCTGCGTTTGGTCTGCCGTTAGTTGAACTTTTAGATAAAAGGTTGAAACATGTTCAGGCCTTGGTTCTAACTCCCACCCGGGAGTTGGCCATTCAGGTGGCTGAAGAAATTCATTCTTTAAAAGGAAAGAAGCAGTTAAGCATCGTTCCGATTTATGGAGGACAGTCGATTCAATTACAATTGCGCAGCCTTCGCAAAGGCGTCGACATTGTGGTTGGAACCCCGGGCCGTATTTTGGACCATTTGAAACGGAAATCTTTAAATCTTCAATCGATTACTCATCTTGTTTTAGATGAAGGCGATGAAATGTTAAATATGGGATTTTTAGAAGACGTGAAAGAGATTATGGACCAGACGTCTGAAGATAAACGCACGATGTTGTTTTCAGCAACTATGCCGAAAGCCATTATGCAGATCGCCAAGAAGTATATGAATGAGTATAAGGTTTTGAAAGTTACCAAAGGAGAATTGACGTCTAGCCGTACAGAACAGATTTATTTTGAAGTGAGTGAACAAAATAAATTTGAAGCTCTATGCCGTATTATTGATGTGGAAGAGGATTTCTTTGGGCTGGTTTTTTGTCGCACTAAAGTGGATGTGAATCGCGTAGCTAATCACTTAATGGAACGTAGTTATCAGACAGATGCCTTGCATGGTGACATTAGTCAAAGCCAGAGAGAGAAAATTTTAAGTAAATTCAAAAAACGTAAAATTAATATCCTTATTGCGACAGATGTGGCAGCCCGGGGGCTTGATGTGCCAGATATTACGCATGTGATTAACTATTCGTTACCACAAGATCCCGAGGCTTATGTGCACCGTATCGGGCGTACAGGGCGAGCAGGGAAAACAGGTAACGCGATTACCTTTGTGACTCCGGTGGAATATCGTAAATTGCAATTTATCAAACATAAAGCCAAAACAGATATCCGTAAAGAGAAGTTACCGAAAGTTAAGGATATTATTAAATTGAAAAAGCAGCGTATCCGCTCTCGGCTCGAGGGTATTATTGAAACAGGGCTAAAAGAAGAGTATTTGCAATTAGCGCAAAATTTGCTCGATAAGCATGAGTCCGAATATTTGTTAGGAGCTCTTTTGCAACATGTCTTTCAAGGAGAGCTTGATGAAACAAGTTATACCGAAATTGTCGACACCGTTGTTGATAAAAATGGAAAAACGCGTTTATTCGTTGGTTTTGGTAAAAGCAGCGGGTTAACCCATAAAAAATTAATCAGTATTGTCAAAGAGCATTGTGATGTTTCGAGCGATAAGATTCGTGACATTCAAATTTGTGATAAATTTGCGTTCATCAGTTTACCGTTTCATGAAGCCGAGCAAGTTCTTAAATATTTTCAAAAAAATAGAAACCAGTCAGGTGTTTATATTACCAAGGCGAAAAAAGACCGAGGAAAAGAACGTCGTTTTAAAAGGTAAAATAAACTTTTTTCACTAGCCATCAGCCAAAAATTCATGCTATAATTCTTCCGTTATACAGAAACCTTAGCTTTAACTAATTATTTGTAATCATGTCCGTCCGAATTAATAGCTGTATCTCGACGGGTGGATATGTTTTGGGGTTGAAATATTCACTCTTTTGCCATCCCGAACCCTGTAATTGTTTTGTGCGGGCTTAAGATGACACCGGGGTGAAAACCGTTAATTCAGGCAGCAATGATTTATAACACCAAAAAAAGGGGGGAAAAATGGGGGGAATTGGCAGGTTAGGAAAAAAAGTATTTGTTGTTTTGTCGATTTTATCAATCGTATGCCTTAGTACCGCGATGGTGTGTTTCGCGGATGAAGCAGATACTATTGAAGACGCGTTTAAGGGGGGGAAGGTCAGCGGTACAATTGGTAGCTATATAGAACATAGAATTGCGGAAGCCAGTGATTCTGATTTTGGTTGGAGTACGGCTTACTTAACACTGAAGTATGAAACTCTCAGTTGGAATCGTTTAAAGTTCGGGGCACGATTTTTCGCCCACGGAGAATTGCATAGTGATCATGATAATGAGACAACGGATCCATATAATGTAGATATTGAGAAAAAGTTTACTTTACCGGAGATGTATTTGACTTATGGTTTCTTGGATGATTCAAGTGCCACAGTCGGTCGCTGGAAGAACGTTGGACACATTGATGATGCCCAAAGTGAAGGTGGGTATGTAAAGATTAAAGAAATTGAGAATCTTGAGATTCTTGTCGGGGTTATGACGCGGTTTGCCGAAGCTGACTATGATGATAACGAAGATTTTGGCCGTAGCAACGATGCTCAGGATTTGGATGCGGACAGTACTTATGGCGAGAATTCCAGTTCTTATTTGATTTTCCTGGAAGCGACATACAAGCCCATGGATTTCTTGAAATTAAATCCATTCTACATGCATCACGACGATTATGCCAACGTTACTGGTATCGAAACACATGTTAAAGGCGAATGGGAAGAGCATGAAATAAAGTATGGGGGAAAAATTATCTATGAGCATGTCAACGCTGATATTGCCGGTAGTAGTGATGCTGATATTTTTGTTGTCATGCCGTATATCAAAAAAGGTCCTGTTGCCTTGGATTTCAGCTATCAAAAATATGATGATGGCGATTCTTTAAACCATCCGGCTTGGGCAAAGGATTCTTTCAATCTTGTTGACCAGGATGCCGCTAAAAATAATGCCGGCGCCGAGGTTTTTGAGACCAGAATTAAGCTTACGATTGATAAGGTCTGGACATCATTTGCTTTCGCGACAGCTGATTTTGATACAAGCGCCACAGAGGGAGACGGGTACCAGGATTATGAACTCCAGGTAGGGTATCAGATAACAGATAACCTGGACATCAATGTTCGTTATTTTATGGTTTCGTTTGACAACATTGATGACAAAGATTACGACAAAGTAGAATCACGTGTGCGTTTTAAGTTTTAGAAAAGGGATTGGTATAAACGCATATTAATAGAATTAAGCGGTTTTCTCATCAAAAAAGGGTCGTCTGAAAAGGCGGCCTTTTTTTGTGATGGAGGCGCCAGAATTTTTATAAAGGGCATATTGGTAAAATATTTGGGAAGAAACTCGGTGCGAGTAATATGTAATAAGAGGAGTTGTTTTGATCTATTGTTTGTAGAAATCTAATGTTTGTTCAGCGATGTGGTCCCACGAGAAACATTTTTCAACAGCTTCCCGTCCTTTGCTTCCCATCCAGCGCGCATGTTCGAAATTGCCAAACAACGTCCCGATTCCCCAGGCAACCGAATCCGGAGTTGGGGAGATTTTTAATCCGGTCACATCATGCCAGATTAATTCTGATGGTCCGCCGTTTTTACTAGCGACTACAGGTTTCCCGGCACTCCAGGCTTCGAGGATAACAATGCCGAACGGTTCATTTCGGCTTGGAACGCAGACACAGTCACAGGCTTTATAAAGTTCACTTAAGTTCCAGGCATCTTGATGGCCGATAAATCGTGTGGCGTGGTTAACGCCTAATTGTCTGGCTCTGTCTTCAACGGCTCCGCGTAAATGTCCGTCGCCTGCAAAAACAAATTTTGCGTTATAGTGATGGTGTAGGATAAAAGGAATTGCTTCAACTAGAATATCCGGGCCTTTCTGAACCGTCATCCTTCCTGCAAATAAAACCATCGGCTCAAAAGGGCCGATGCCATATCGTTTTTTAACATCGCCTGCGTCAAGACACCCGTCAAAGTCGTGACAACTGACACCGTTATAAATAGATTTGACTTTCCAGTCTGGGAGGTTATACATCCAGGTGACTTCATTTTTAAGGGTGTTAGAGACGGCAATGATTTTATCAGCGCAAAATGTGCCGTGGCGTTCGTGGTCTCGAATATGGGCTGAGGGTCCGCCCCAGAAATTGTTGCCGCAACGGCCGTATTCGGTTGAGTGTATTGTCAGGACTGTTTTTCTTCCGCGTCCTTCTTTAATCCAAACCATAGCGTTAGATGTTAACCAATCATGAGCGTGGACAATATCAAAATGCGCACCCATATAATCTTCATGATGAAAAACGGATGTGACAAAAGAACGACACATGTTGTTAACATCTTCAATAAAATTTGAATGATGGGTGTAGGGAATACGATGATAATGCACGCCATGAATACACTCATGCTGTGCATGCCCATCCCATCCTATGCGGGTAAAAACATGGACCTCGTGGCCTTTGCGTTCAAGGGCAGCTGCAAGTTGGGTCACATGAGCTCCAATTCCACCTACACTTATTGAATGAAGAGATTCCCACGAGAGAAGGGCGATTCTTAAGGGATTGAGTTCGATATGCTTTTTTATTCTTTTCGATACTCCGCACGCTTGCTGCGGGGTTGGCGCCGGAAAAGGAATGAAGCCCTTTCTGGATACCCCGATGCTTGCATCAGGGAGTGTAGAAGGCTTCATTTCAGGAGAACTTTTTTCAGAAATATTTTTTTGGGGTGGGATCGAGGCCTTTCTTTTGCTTTTAATCTTGATCTTGGACAGCAAATTTTTTTCCGAAGAAAAATTTTCAGAAATCTCAGATTTTAATATTTTATTGCATTTTTTATGTTGGGTCTTAATAGCCATAGTCGTTATTGGTTGTCCTGTTGATTTCTGTATAACTAGTTTTGTTAGAGTGGGTTACATTCCAACAATAAGAGTAATTGTTATTATACATAAAATTTAATTTAAGACAATATATTTTAATGTCCGGCAAATAATCAGAAATTGCTTTGTTTTTTTCATTTATTTGGATTATTATTTATCCGTCTGCGCACTTGCGGGCCTAATGCAAGATTGGGGTTTTAAGAAAATGCAATTACAAAAAGTCAAAAAGATAGCACAGATAAATAAGTGCGAAAAAGTTGAAAAGACTCTTGAAAGATTAAAGGCCGCCTTTAACAGGATGAACCTTAAATATGAATATGCGTCGAGGGAGTTCTTTCAGGGGAGTTCTATCTTCTCGTCATCGTTAACTTGGGTAGGCCTTAATTTTGAGACAAACGGGAAAGGGCTGTCGTGCAAATTAACGATGGCCAGTGCCTTTGCGGAAATGGCTGAAAGGATTTCGAGTCGATTGCATTTTAAGCAGATCACGGATTATGGAGCAGATTCAAAATATAAAGAGTTAATTCATAAGTTTAGGACATTCAAGTATCTTAAAGGGTATTTTTATGGGTCGGCAAAAGACGATTCATTTTTAGCGATAGAAGACCTATTAAAAAATATAAAAATTTCAAAAAAGAATATCGATATCATCAAAAAGCAGGAGATATCCAAACATTGGGTTAACGGATATTCTTTAACAAGGGATCGAGAAATAAAGGTCCCGTTACTCCTCATTAAGAAAATTTCCGGATCAAATGGTTTGGCTTCGGGCAATAGAATTGAAGAGGCGATTGCCCAGGGGGCGTGCGAAATTTTTGAGCGGTATGTGAAAATAAAGATCGTCAAACAAAAGATGATTGTCCCGACTATAGATAAAAAATCGATCCGTGATAAGAAAATTCAGGAATTGTTCGGAATCCTGGATGACGCGAATATTGAAACAATTGTTAAAGATTTTTCATTAGGCAATGAATTCCCCTGTATAGGTATTTTATTTATTAATAAGAACCTGAAAAATACCAAGAATCCGATTAATAAGGCTGTAAATTATAAACGACTTTTTGTGGGTGCTTCGTTTAATTTAAAAGAAGCGCTCACGCGATGTATTGCCGAATATGCTCAAGGATATACTCTCGATGGATTTAAGCGTAATAAAGTTTTTGATATTATTTATTCGGATTGGTTTAAAGCACAGGGGATATTGTATAAAACAGAAGATAATTTTAATAATTTTGACCGGTCAGGTGTTTTTACCGGGGACTTAATGTTTTTGAAAAAAGGCAAAAAAAAGAATTTTCATAGTATTGCATTCCGGAAAAGTTCAGATTTCCTGGATGATATTACTCAAATTAAGGAGATATGTGCGAATAATAATATTGAGTGTATTTTTGTGGATCAAACGCATCCGGTGTTGCAGTTTCCAGTTGTGAGAATTATCATGCCGGGTTTTGATAATGTTCTTTCGTATAGAAATTATGCAAAAAATGTGAAAAATATTACAGAGAGTTCTTCGATATTTTTATCAGAATACATTGAGGATGATTCGTGGTATAAGTCGAAACAGGGAATCAATAAAGTCATTAAGAAGATTGAAAAGCATATTGAAGAGGAGCCTTTTGCTCTATCGATTTCAACTCTTGGTTTTAATAATAGAAAAATTAATCTTATTGAATTACTTGCCTCTCTGTATGTTGTTGTGGGAAAATTCACAAAAGCGGCGGTATGTTTTAGAATACTTTCGAAAAATTATCCGGGGGAGAGCGAGGTGTACTCCAGGTTAGAGGCGTTATCAAAAAGAAAAGAAAAAGATGCAGTTATTAAGATATTGGGCCGGCTGAAAGGATGTTACAGATTTTTGATTTCCAGCCTTCGTAAAAATCCTTTGGTTGAGTGGTGCGATGAACCCTGCGAGAATCAATGTTCTAAATATTATGAGCAGGAAGTAGTCCGGGTTATAAAGACATTTTTTAACCCCCCTCAATGCTGATAATTTTAAAGGTATTTTTAGAGTTTAGGACTTTTTATGTCATTTATAAATGAATTAAGTAGTGCCCTGCACGGAATGGTCCCTGTAGCTATTGGGCTCAATGCCATCCTTTTTTCAATCTTATTTTTTATAAATTGGAAACATATCCAGAGGTTTCTTTCTGAAGTGGATAAAGCCACTTGGGCCATTTTGGGGATCATTTTTGCGTCAGCCCTTTTGATCAGAGTTTTTATCCCGCCCATTCAACATATTGTGTACGTTGATGAGGCGTGGTATATGGAAGCAGCTAAAAATATGCTGCAACTTGGACATCATGGGCAGTACCCAAAGTCAATCGGCTGGCCGTTTATATTAAGTGTTTTCTTTAAAATATTCGGGATTAGCAATTGGGTTGCCTTGTATGCAGCTGTTTGCATTGGAGCGTTAACAACGTTGGCGATTTTCTTAATGGCGTTTGCTATAACGAATAAAAAATCAATTGGGTTAATGTCTGCCTTGATGATTGCTGTTTATCCCGTGCACATTAAATGGTCTGCGTGTGCAGAGACAAATATTCCCTCGTTGTTTTTTGTATGTTTGACGTTGTTCTTTAATTTTATTTATTTTCGCAAAAGAACTTTGTCATTGTTATGGCTGTCTCTGGCCAGTTTAGCCTTTGTTGTTCAAATCAGGCCGGAAAATCATATTTTATTAGGAATATTTTTGTTAGGATGTTTTGTTCTTGACGGAGAAAAAGGAGAACAGAAAAAGGTTAAATATATTTTACCGTGGATAGTGTTCGGGATTTTGTGTATCCCAAATCTTGTGCAAGTTGCGCAGCATTATTTGTCTATTAATTTTATAGAAAGTGACAGCAGTGGAACTCTCTCAGGTGCAAATTGGGGTTTGACAAACTTGATAAATAACTCATTGCATTATGGGGGTTATTTGTTTAACAGTGAGTTTCAACCAGCTATTATTTCAGCTTTTGTTTTGTTGGGTGTTGCAATCATGTTTTTAAATCAAAGAAAAGAATTGCTGTTAATGTGCTTGTGGTTCTTTTTGTTGTGGGGTTTTTTCTTTTCTTCATGGATGCAAACGTTAGGCGGGAGCACACTTGTTTGGGCTAAGAGCCGGTATTTTATGAGTTTTTATCCTGTTTTTGTTGTTTTGGCTTCTAGTGGTTTTGTTTGGCTTGCTGATATGTTTTCTGGAAAAACTAAAAATTTATTGATAAAAAGAGGCTGCCGGGTGGGAGCGGTGATTGTTGTGCTTTTATCAGTTGCGCCGTATGGACAATTTTATTCACAAAAATCCCGGGGCAATACGTATTTGTTGGAAACGAAGATTCCTGAATTAGCAGAAAAAGATATCCCTTCCCACTGCGCTGTTCTGGCTCATTGGCCAACGGTTTTAAGATCAACAACTGATTTAAAAGTTTTTGATGCCCGCAAGTTTTTTGAGGAGCCGGGTTATCAAACAAGAGTCTTGAATGCCACAGGATGCCTTTTGTTCTTTGAGGATTTGATGTGTGAGTTGTCCAGTTCTGATGGGAGGAGATGTCAAAGGATTAAAGAGGAATTTCAGGTGGAAGAGGTCTTATATTACCAGGAATATGATAAAAAATATTCTTTTTATAAAATCGGGAAAGCGAACTTATTTTAGAAAGGGGTTTTTATGGAAGACAATAAAATTCTTATTATTGATGATGAAAAAGAGTTCGTGGAGATGGTTAAGACACGGCTTGATGCTGTTGGGTATCAAACATTTGTTGCGTATGATGGATTAGATGGTCTTAAGAAAGTTGTTGAGGTTCAGCCGGACCTTATTATTCTGGATATAACTATGCCGAAGATGGGCGGCTTAGAGTTTTATGACAAACTATCTTTTGCTGGCGCAAATACAAAGTTTCCGGTTATGGTTTTGACAGGGCGTGATGAATTAGAAGGTTTTTTTAAAGATATTAAGATTGACAGCTTTGTGCAAAAACCTTTTGAAACAGAGTATTTTTTAAAAGAGATTGAGCGGGTTATTTCAGAGTTTCGTAAGCCGCTTGTTTTTCTTGTTGATTATCGCGATAATATTAAAGCGAAAGAAATACAAGAGGCCTTGAAGCAGGCCTCGTATCGTGTTGTTTTTATTGAGGGGCTTGAGGCCTTTGTAAGTCATGCAGAAGTTCATAAGCCGGATGTCGTCCTGATGGAGTACGAGCATCTCAATATTAGTGGCGCGGAGTTTATTGAAGCGATTAAGAAAATGCCCAAGTTGTTGCCGAATTCTCCGTGGGCAACAGAAAAGAAACCGTTGATTTATGTTTATACTTTTTCTGACAAAAATTATGAGCAGGATAGCCTCGAGGCAGGGGCGGATAAGTACCTGGGTGTACCGCAAAAGTTCGACGAGCTTATTGCCGTATTAAAAGAGTGGTAACCGTAAAAATGAAATACATGTGGGCGGGAAAAGGGTTGTGGCCGTCCCGCAACGGTAGGGGGTGTCGTTATGCAATTTGAATTCTTTCGGGAGTTTTCAAAGATAATAAAAGTATTGTTAATTCTTTTCTTTGTGCTTGGCTTAACTTCGGCAAGAGTGTCGGCTTCAGAAGATTCCTCTCAGGATTCTTCTGAGATTTCTCAAACGCGCAAAGAGTTAGTTAAGGCTTATCTTGATGAATTTGCCAGTGGCCGGTTTCAGGCATTTTATCCGCAGATTTATACGGCTCTAACCAATGCCTTTCAAAAATTGCCCGAAGATGTTTTTATAACGTTAACAGATCGAGACCGTCCGATTATTTTTGTCCTTGCAATTACGTCCGGTATAGGGCGGTATGCCAATTCCACGGAGTTTATTATGAGGGAATTTGATCCGCCGACCTTTCAGGATGGTTTTTATTTGGTAACACTTTCCGACGAGTTGGACGATGCCCCGACGCCGGCGGCTGTGGAGGGGATAATTTTTCATGAAATGGCGCATCGTTATTTGGAGCATTTAAAAGAAGCTGAACCTTCTTGCGAACATGAGAGAGAGGCGAACCGTTTAATTAAAAGGTGGGGCTTTGAAAAAGAATATCAAAAAGCATCAGAGGCCTTTGGCAGCAAAAAAGAAGGTGACAGCCCATGTTCGGATAAAGAAAAGAAACAGGAGTTGTAAATCATATGATTTTTTATTTTTTAGGAATCTTAGCTTTCATTTTTGTCCTCGGCGTTGTGATATTTCCTGTTGAGACTGACTCTTTGCGTTCTAGTATAGGAATTTCAAAAGACCCTTCAACGAAATTCCTGCACGGCCATAAAATAGTTGCGAGCAAACAAAAATATCAAGCGAGCCTGTTTTATTCTTCAAAACCTTTGGAAAATTATGACGAAAGCATCCGGCGTGTCCACGAAAGAATATCCACACAAGAAATAGATGCGGCAGACTATGGCCATTCGATTATTATGACGCATGGACACAAGACCGAGAAGGTGATTGTTTTTTATCATGGCTATACGAATTGTCCTCGGCAGTTTGAAGATTTGGGGAAGAAGTTTTTTGAGCAAGGGTATAATGTTTATGTCCCCAGAGTCCCGCACCATGGTATTAATGATCTTTTTACTAAGGAGATCGGCCGGCTGACTATCCGGGAATTGATGCAAGTGTGTGACGAGTCGGTTGATATTGCACGAGGGTTAGGGAAGAAGGTAACAGTTTTGGGGATATCGATGGGCGGGGTTATGGCGGCATGGAATGCGCAGTTTCGGGAAGATCTTGACAAGGCGGTTTTGGTTGTCCCGAGCTTTGGGTGGTATTTTTTGCCGGGGATCATTAAGCCGTTGGTGAACGTGTCGTTTTTGTTTCCGAATTCGTTTTTGTGGTGGGACCCTGTTAAGCGGGAGAAGAGGAGAAGTCCCTTCTCTATGTATCATCGTTTTTCAACTCATGGTATGGGGCATATTTTGCGGTTGGGGTTGTCAGTTTTTCGGGCATCAAAAAAACAGGCACCATTATCTAAAAATATATATGTTATGACAAACGATATGGATATTGCTGTTGATGAACCGAATATAAAAAAGGTGGCTGAAAACTGGAAACGTTTTGGTGCCAACGTTGCTTGGTATCGGTTTTCTAAAGAATTAAAAATGGAACATGATATTGTTGATCCCTTGCATCCGTATGCGCGGGTGGATTTTGTTTATGAAAAGATCCTTGAGAAAATAGCTGGATGATCAGGAAAGGTTTTGTCCCGGAATTTGAATTATTTCTTATTGGACACGTTAACCCGAAGTTGTTAATGTTTTAAGGAATATTGACGATATTTTTATGAGGAATGATCAGTTAGATTTTATAAATAAGAAAAGTAATTGAGGAGGAGTGGGATGAAGAAAGTGTTCTTATTTATCGCATGTTTATTTGTGGTGTGGACATTAGTGGGGTGCGAAACATTTAAAGGAATCGCTAAAGATGTTGAGAATACAGGCAAAAATATAGGAGGCTTTTTATCGGGTGAAAAATAAGGATTATTCTTAATTAGTGCGAAATTTAGTAAGGAGCGGCGAGGATTGACAATATCCAGCCCTGCTGTATAATTAAGTAGTTGCAAGGCAAGAAGTTATGTTTGTGATCCGGGGGAGTGGAATGCATAAAAGATTTTTTTTGGTTCTTATCTTTGGTTTGGTTTTTGTGCTTGTGAGTCAACAGGTGCATGCGCAATTGATCAATTATTCTCGCAGGGATAAGAATCAACAATCCCAAAGCACATCTATTTTGGTACCTGTAATACCGATAACCACTACAGAAACAAAATCAGAAGCCATAGTTACTGGCTTGATCGTGGCAGAAACGGAGAATGGAGATGCTCCTCGCGTGAAAACACGCCAGGAGAAACGTTACGATCTTAATCGTGACGGAAAATTGCAAGAAAATGAAATTATAGCTTTCCTTAAAGATGTTATCACGCGGGTAGAGACCAGGGGATTGTTTGAATTTACGACGAATATCCTTCGGCCTTATGATTTAGAGGGCGACAGGGTCATTCGGCAGTACGAATTAGAGAAGATCAAACAGAGAGTGGCTGAATAATTGGTATAGAAAACAAGACGGCAGTAATCATTTATGAGGTTTCTTCTTTATAATATTCGGTATGGCGCGGGTGTGGGGTGGCAATTTCATTTTCCCTTTCCTTTTAGTGGTTACCTTAAGTACACACATCAACAATTTTCCCGATTGGTTGATTTTATTGAATCGGTTAATCCTGATATTATTGGGCTTCTTGAAGTCGATAGCGGGTCGTTTCGAAGTAAAAAATCATGCCAGGCTACTACCTTAGCACGACAATTAAAACATTTTTGTGTTTATGAATCGAAATATGCTGTTGATTCCATTTGGCAGAAATTGCCATTAACGAACAAACAGGGAAATGCCATCTTAACAAATACAACAATTCATGGCCAAAAGATTCATTATTTTAAAAAGGGAATTAAACGGTTAATGATTGAGTTGGAGATGGAAGATTTTGTTGTTTTATTGGTTCATTTGTCTTTGAAGTATCAGCACCGACATCAGCAGTTGCATGATATTTATCAGCAAGTTGAAAAGATCAAAAAACCCGTTATTGTGGCAGGAGATTTTAATGTCTTGCGCGGCGCTCATGAGTTAGAGGCTTTTTTGGAAAAGGTCGGTCTTAAGAATGCAAACAAAGAAGGGTTGTTGTCACATCCTAGCGGAGCGCCGAGAAGAGAGATTGATTTCATTTTGCATAGTCCGGAGATTGAAGTTGGATCTTTTGAAATGCCGGATGTGCAATTTTCTGATCATAGGCCATTGATTTGTGATTTTAAAGTCAAGAAGAAATAGACAACTAAAGGGCTGGAGGATAATATTTATGTATCGACTGTTTACTGTGTTAATGCTGTTTTTGTTTTGTGCAAAGAGTTATGCAGTGGACTTTCCGTTAACCGGGTATTATCGTGTGAAAGATAAGTATAAAAATGTTATTGTTGAATGGAAGTTTCAGAATGGCCGAAAGTTTGGGCTTCAGAAAATATTTTCACCAACAGGACGAGGGTTGGCAACGGTTAAGTACAGGGATGGAGAAATTATTCGGCCTAATTTTTCGGACAGAGTTATGATTTCCAATTTGTTTTTTTCGGCAGCGAAGAGGCTGGAGAAAGCAGGCTCAAAGGAAGAGGCCCTGGAAGTCTATAAAGAAGCAGTCAATATTTGGCTGGAAAGTGAAGATGCGAATTATTATTTGGCAAGATTGTATGTGCAGCTAGGTAATCGAGAGAAAGCAGTTGAAGTTTTAGAAGAGTTTTTAAAGAATGTTGAGGCCATGCCAGAGTGGCGAGGAACAGTGAATACTGAAAAGAATCGTAAGTTTGTTGAGCGGTTACGTGAAGAATAATTTCAAAGTATATTATGCTGAGGGGTTATGAAAGCATAATTTTTATACTAAATATAAGAATTTTTGATAATTTAATTGTTAAGTGCGCGTATTTCGCGCAGGCGGACAGAGCTCGGATAATTTGTTTGACAAAATATAAAAAATAGTTCATGCTTTTTTTCGAGTAAGAAGGGAGAAGGGATCTTGAACCGAGAGGTAGGAGAAGGCTTTTCTCGTGGATTTTTTATTTAAGGCTCTATGCTCTCTGCCATTAGTATTCAAGTATAGGTGAAAGGAGGGTTTGATAATGGCAAAAGGAACAGTAAAGTGGTTTAGTAATCAAAAAGGGTATGGTTTTATTGCATTAGAATCAGGACAGGATGTTTTTGTGCATCATAGTGAGATTCAAGGCGATGGCTATAAAACTTTAGAAGAGGGTCAATCAGTTGAATTTGAAATTACAGAGGGTCCAAAAGGTGAGCAAGCCAAAGCAGTTGTGAAGTTATAATAAAGCATATAATTCCTAGTATAGGAATTTCAAAAGACCGCATACGAAATTTCTACACGGCCATA
>JAGLHE010000152.1 GCA_023143685.1 Candidatus Omnitrophota bacterium | reverse complement strand
GTAAACGTTTTAATTTACAGCTTTTTATTGACTATTTACTATAGGTTTTGGTTGTATCCAGAGCCGCTGGGGGTATAATGGGGGGGGGTGGCAAAGCAGCGAAGATAATTGTTGGTTCGGAGCCGTTGGTGATATCTAAATAGGTGACTGTCAGTTTTTAGTTTTAAATATGAGCGAAAAAGAAATTATCATTGATGTTACTAGTAAGTGTGTAATGAATTGTATGTACTGTGGTACAACCTCATTTTCTGATGAAATTTCAAATATTGATTTTGAGTTATTCAAGAAGATTGTCAATAGTTTGAGATACCTCTCTAAAACTAGAGTATTTTTAGGAGGGGGGACTTTTTTCTGCCATCCGGAATGGAAAAAAATGCTGGAATTAATAAAATCCAATGAAAATACTTTTGTAATAGATTGCCCACTGGAAAAAAATATTATCAATATAATATGCAAGAATAGGCCAGTCAGGTTTAATTATTTTCCATCTATTAGTCTCTGGGGTATTGGCGACGAGCATGATAAACTGTGCGGAGGAAATTCTTTTGGTTTATTAGATCATTATATTCGTAGCCATTCAAAATGGGGTATCCCTTTGCATTTGTCATTTGTTATGACTAAATCACTAATCCAGCAAGTTCGAAGCCTTATAGAGTTTATGTGCAAATTACCCCTTGGCGCTAATATTTATTTTCATCGTTTTATGCCTGTCGGAAAAGCCTTGGGCGAAGATCTTCCAACAATGGAGAGTTTGCAGGATTTCAAAAATGAAGTGCTTTATGGAATTAGCAAGACTGCTGTAGCAAAGTTTCATCACACATTAGATGGCATCTGTAAAGCAGCAGGAAACTCCCGGATTTTTATAAATCATGATGGCTTGGTTTATAAGTGTGGATGGATTAATAAGACCTCTGTCCCCATATATAACTTGCACGAGAAATCTATAATAGATTTCAACAAATTGTTTCAGAAGGCAACTCCAGTCAATACGCAATGTGTTCTTAAATAAACATCAATATAGACAAGGAGTACTAATAAGATGTGTGAGGAAATCAAACTGAAGGAACAAAGAGAATATGCATGGAACTATTTCCATTTACATGCGGGCCAGAGAATGTCTGCTTTCAATTTTTTTATTATCATTTCTGGATTGCTGGCAACAGCTTTAGTCAAAAGCATTCATGCCTTAAGTTCTGATTTCTTAATCAACTTATTTATTGGTCTTGCCATATCAATTGGTCTATGTTTAGTACCCTTTGTTTTCTGGAAGTTAGATCAACGTATTAGTTATTTGATCAAGCATGCAGAAGAAGCCTTAAAGGAAATTGAAAATGTTTTAAGGAAAAGCGAAAACACCTTAAGCACCAGTATTGACCTTTTTTCTTCTGAGGAATTTAAGACTGATAGAATCCAGCGATTCTCCTCCGTGTTGTTTTGCCATCTGACGTATTCTAAATGTTTTATGTTGGCCCACCTCTTTTTCGGTCTTGTTGGCTTTATTTGCTTTATTTGTTTTATATGGAAAATAGGAACAGTCATCTTTTAAATGATACAGAAAACGGTGATAGTCGCCGGTTTCTCCTTAAGTGTGAGGACGTGCTATGAGCGATCGGGTGGAATTCGATATAGAAATTAAATTTGATGTCCCAGAATATTTCATTTCTGCTTATACATTAACGGAGACATCAAGGCAGCTAATCGTAATGCTGGAGGAGCTTAATCATTATGTACTATCTGAATCAGATGTACAATTTTACGTTCTACCCTATGAAGCAGGTAGCTTTTGCAAAAAGCTTAGAATATATGCCACAAAACATGTATTGACACCATTTGTTGAAAACGCATCGAAGCAATTGGGGACTGCTGTGGTTATAGGTTTAGGGCTGATGATATATGGCTCAACCAGAAATGATGCGGACAGGATAATCATAAACAATAACGGAGGAGTCGTACAAATACACACGGATGAGATGCTTGAGGAATTGCGTGAGAATAAGCGTTTTTCTTCTGCAAGATCAAATTATTTCCAGGCTTTAGAGAGCGACGAAGATGTCAAGAAAGTCAGTTTCTCCTCCGCTAACGCAGTAGTTGAAGTACAACGAGACGCTTACAAGAAAAATATTATCCAAGAAGAGATTGTCACAGAACTGCAGGAGACTGACATCAAAGAATTGATAGTAGTTGCCCCCGTGTTAGAACCAATAAATAGGCAGTGGAGTTTTAAGGTGGATGGTGCAGTGCGTTCGTTCTCAATGCAGGACAAAGATTTCCTTAAAGAGGTGGAGAACAAGACTATCCAATTTAAACATGGGGACAAAATCTTGGCGATAATTCAAACTGTTTATAAACTCGAAGACGGGGAGAGGAAATTCAAGAAAAGTGCTATTTTGAGAGTAAAGAGATTCAATGATCGTGTGTTCGGGGACCAGTTGGAGTTTGATTTTGGAGAATAAGATAGCAAGGTAGGGGTCTAGCGCCGATTTAACAGCAACCCCCGGACACGTCCGGGGGTTAAACATTACGGTGGATTATTCTTCTATGATTTCGAGGGTTTTTGGTTTTAGTTTTTTTAGTTTTATTAGTTGGTTTTTTCCTAATTTTGCTTTAATTTCTACGTTGTTTTCTTTGTAGTTTTCATTTATTATTTTTGCGTTTGCTCTCAGGTAGCTTTGTATTTTTCCGTTTGCCGCGTTTGCTGTTACCTCTATGGTTATTTGTCCTCCCTGGTATTTTTCCATTACGGCTGCGGCTACCATGTCGAGGCTTCGCCCCATTTTTGCTGAGATGCAGATTGCTTCCGGATAGACAGTCTGGACGGATTCTATGATGGTTTTCTTTCGCAGGTCGTCGATCTTATTTAGTAGTACGATCATCTCTTTTTTGCCGCATCCGATCTCTTTCAGGACCTTGTCTACGCTTTCGATCTGCTCGAATGCGTCGTCGTTGGCTGCGTCTACTACATGCAGCAGCAGGTCGGCGTTTACGGCTTCTTCGAGTGTTGCCTTGAACGAGGCGACGAGTTGGTGGGGCAGGTGGTTTACGAATCCGACGGTGTCGCTTAGGAGGACCTCGGC
>JAGLHE010000151.1 GCA_023143685.1 Candidatus Omnitrophota bacterium | reverse complement strand
AAGAAAGTTTGCCTTTAATTTTGAATGTTCACATCTTATTTAGCTGACTATTGAATTTTCATAATTTAACATGCTATACTTTTTTAGGAGAATCGAAATGACTGACGAAAAAGAACTTATCAAAAGTATATATAAAGAAAAAGGGGCTCAGCAACTTGGCCTGGCTGAGTACGAAGCCCTACAAAAAAAGAATGCCCGCAAGTTCAAACTTAATCTTAACGCCCCCGCAAAAATTGTTCTCTCAAGCCCCCTTCTTCTTCTTTTTTGTTTCGGGCTTTTCTTTTTACCTTTCCTGGTTCTAAAACTAGCAACCGCCCCGGTAGCACCTGCAGAGACCGAAACAGACAAAGACTTCAGCTACGAAAGATTCTTCAAAAAAGAAAAACCCAAACTCCTCTAATTAAAATTCTCCCCCCCCTCTTTCCAAGTCATCCCTTTTTTGATAATATGTCTTACATATGTCGCAAATAATCTTCCGAAAAATCCAAAAAAACTCTTCACTTATTGCTGTTATCATCATCACGGCTTTTATCACCATTACACTAGCAATAGCAACCTTTTTTATTAATTTCTGGCCAACAGACTCTTTTTGCCCCTATCTCCCAACAGCTGCTAAACTATTTGAAAATCCTTTCCTCTCTCAAATGCACGACGCCCCTGAAACAAGCTTAAATTCTTTAAACATGCGCGGCAAAGAAACCCTCATGCTTGGCATTGCTTGCTTACAAAAAATACTGGACGACAATCAAAGCCTCTACCCCAACACTCTTCTGCTTATTTTAGCAACATCCTTATCTTCAATCCTGTTCTTCTTTATAACAAAAAACTTTTGGAACCCACGTATTGGGCTAATCGCTTTCATATTATTCATAAGCTGCCTTTGGCCACACCTTTATATCCTGCAAGGCTCACATCAACCTCTTGTGTTCCTTTTCTTTCTTTCAACTTTTTTCTTTTTTCAGAACATACACAAGAAAAAAATCTTTTCTTTTTGTGCTGGAGTAAGCTTGGGATTTATGATTTTTTCTTCTCCAACAGCAGCGCTTTATTTCCCATATTTCCTATTAATCTTTCTCCTTCCAAAAACTGAATTTTCTTCAACAACGCTACCGCTAAAAAAATTCTTGATTCCTTCATTGCTTCTCTTTTTTTGCGGTGGATTGCTCATTCTGCTTTTATTCACTCTACCCACCCCAATAGTAAGCACAAAAAAATTTATAAGCTTTCTTGCCCACAGCCAGCACAGAAACCATTTTACTCTTTATTATGATCATCTAGTTCCATTATTCCCGGACAACTTCAAAGAAACCATTACTCAAACACTTACTTTTAGGGGAGAAGGCTGGTTATGGATCACAAAATACAGTCTACTTATTATGCCCATTTTATTCATCTCTTATTGCCTTAGCATAGTATATCTTTTTACAATATCTTTCAAAAAACGATCCTCTCGCCTTATTTTCATAATTGCCATAAGCGCCTCAACACCCCTGCTTGTTGAAACCGCTCAAGTCGCCCAATTTGGCCGCAATTATTTTTCCTGGCTATTCGGGATAATCATGCTTATTGTCTTCACTATTGATTATTTCCAAAAAAACACCTACACCTTTCTCTCTCACAAAAATAAAAAAATAATTAAAATTTCCGGCATATTGCTAATTACGGGTCATCTGGTATTTAACCTTTTCCTTTTTTTCTCTGACATTTTTCCAACACGCATGGGGACAACTCGAATAGCTTCATGGCTCAAAGAAAACAATATACACAAACTCCTTGTTTACCAAAACCACCCGCGAAACACATTCACCGTTGATGTTCTTAACAACCCCAAAAATCAACACCGGGTCACCTTCCGGGGAATAACAAATATCGCGCAACCAATATCCGGGTACATACTGGTCCCGCCTGTCTCCGGGAAGACCATCTGGAATGACTGCGCGTCTGAAGATTTTCAGGATGACCCGTATTTACGAATGCTTCTGGACAAAGACAAACTAAAAAATGTTGCTGTCGCCTCTTTCAAAACGATCGCATCAAGCAAAATATGGCTACAGGAAGAAGAAGTTTGCACCTACCGGGACCTCGTCCTAGACCAAATCCAACTTAAAGACGAACACCTTTTCACCACCTATATCCTTGACGCGCAGCTCGTGCAACAACAACTTAAAACACTCTCACATTAAAATTTTAACGCAAACTGTTTCATTTCATCAAGAATCATATATACTTTAATAAAAGGGAGGAATTTTTCTTGAAATATACAACTGATCTTATTGTTTTTGGTTTATTAATGTTCTTCGCTTGGCGAGGATGGCAAAGAGGCCTTTTGCGTACCATCATCGAACCTTTGGCATTTTGGTTCAGCCTTATTATAGGTATTATCTTTTTTGACTTAACACACAATATTGCCAAAGCCTTTTTTATTGTAAGCGTCGGAACCCTGGCCCTAACCCTAGCCACTCACATAATACTTACTGTCTTGTCTTGGGGAACTGATAAAAAATACCGCAACCAAATTGTAGGCATAAGTCGACTACTTGGCTGCGCAGTAAACCTCTTCTGGCGAGGCATCCTCATTGCAAGCCTTGTCATTATCTTTTATCTTATCCCTGTCCGCTCTGAACAAGTACAAAAAATTCAAGATGACATCAAACACTCTTCAGCGTATGCTCTTATTGACCAACACATTGTCTCTCAAAACACCACCATCCAAAACATCATAGCTGCTTTCTCTATTTTCAAAGACCCCGAGTTGATCCAAAGAATGGCCATAACAGAAGAATTTCAAGCTTTCTTTTTAGACGAAAAAATAAGCAGCCTGTCAACTGACGCGGAATTTCTTTCCAGCGTCCAAAACAATGACATCAAAGCCATTGCCAATCACCCAAAAATCAAGGCGATTACTCAAGACGATATTCTAATGGAAAAACTCATGGAGGCAGGGAAGAGAGTTTATTCAGAAAATTCCGAGGAAGAGTATTAGCCCTTCCCTTCATGTCACGCGGGAAAATCTTTTGAGCCGATCCTCAAGGACTCACTTGCCGATACAAAACTCGGCAAAAATCTTATCTAACAAATCACTATCAATATTACGCCCTGTAATACTATCCAATTCATTAATACATTGTTTGATTTCCTCTGAAACAAATTCTAAAGAAATCTTTTGCCGCAATAGTCTCTCGGCTTTTTCCAAGCCGGACACGCACGCCCTCAGCGACGAGATATGACGCATATTGCTGACTAACAAGCTATGCGGATTAACTGCTGTCCCGGATAAAACATTTTCAATGATAGCTTCCTCCAGTTGATCAATTCCCTCTTTTCGTTCTGCCGAAACCGAAACAATCTTTTTCTCTGGACAACATTGTACAATTTTATTTTCATCAATTGCTTTTTCTAAATCATTTTTATTAACGACGACAATCACATTTTGTTCTTTGATCTTCCCGGACACTTTCGCGTCTTCTTCAGAGAATTCCCGGCTTGCGTCCACTACAAATAAAACCAAATCCGCTCCTTGTATATGCAAATGACTGCGCTTAATCGCCTCCGCCTCAACCAAATCTCTAGGCTCTAAAATCCCCGCTGTATCAACAAGCTCTAACGGAACGCCTTGTATTTCCGCGCTTTCTTCGATCGTATCACGTGTTGTCCCTTCAACGTGTGTAACAATCGCTCGGGGCTGACGCAACAAAATATTCAGCAAAGAAGACTTCCCCACATTAGGTTTCCCACAAATAACAACCTTGATTCCTTCTCTTAAAATCCGTCCTTGCTGGCTTGATGCCAACAACGCCTCCACTTGCTTCCACGCATTTTGTGTCGCATGCAATATATCGTCTGTTCCCTTATCATCAACATCATCTTCCGGAAAATTCACAACCACCTCAACAGCTGTATACGTTTGCATCAATGCCTCCCGGATGTTCTCAAGAGCAAGGCGCAGGTCACCTTTTAATTGATGCGAACTGACCTTCAGAAACGCGTCGGTCCTGGACTGTATAATATCTAACACTGCTTCCGCTTGTGTTAAATCAATTCGTCCATTCAAAAAAGCGCGCTTTGTAAATTCACCAGGCTCAGCAAGACGGGCTCCAGAGGCTACAACCAAATCTAAAATAACCCGTAAAGGCACAATTCCTCCATGACAACTAATTTCTACAACATGTTCGCAAGTATAACTTTTAGGCCCTCGCATAACCGACAACAAAACTTCATCAATAATCTCTGGTGCCTCATCCTCATTTTGATGAACAACGACGTGCCCATAATGTATCGTATATGTTTTAAACTCAGACGGTTTTCCTGCCCCGGGATTTTTGGCAATAAAAACCTTATCCGCTATCTCCAACGCAGCGTCTCCGCTTAAACGCACGATCCCTATTCCTCCAACTCCGGTGGCTGTAGATATAGCGGCAATGGTATCTTTTAAATTTTGAAATTGATACATAATAAAATAAGCTCGCTTGATTTTTTTGACTGCTCGCATCTATTTCATGGCCGTGTAGGAATTTCGTTTGGGGTCTTTGAAATTCCTATACTACAAGAAAATTTTTATAAATTTAGCATCAACTCAAAATTATATTGCTCACCACTCAAGATAACACGGTCTTTCTGAATATCAA
>JAGLHE010000150.1 GCA_023143685.1 Candidatus Omnitrophota bacterium | reverse complement strand
TGAAATTCCTATACTATAAAATAACCGATTCAGTATTTGGTTACTAGCACTGTAACAGAAATAATTGGTTCTGGAACGGCTAGTCAATTTTAGCTGAATTTTGACGTCCCGAAGGGGAAGATTCATTTGTCTGAGGCCGCTAGGCTGAGTTATGAATCTTCAGTCAAAATTTAGCGGCCGCAAGGCAAAATTGACGTAGAGCGAAAGGATCAATTATTTCTGTTACAGTACACTGGTTACTGGTATCTGGTATTCAGCAACAGTTCTCTTGCTTCAGCAACAAGATAAACTGAACCTGTCACTAAAACAACATCCTCCGGATGCGCAGCTTTTAAAACATAATCCACGGCACCCCGCACAGTGTCCATCAAACAACATTCTATGCCAGGGAAAAACAACTGAATCTCCTCAAGCCTAAAATCACAAGCGCGTGGGTTATCCACTTTAGCACACGCAACATGACTTGCGATTTCGCCAAAAACCTGACAAATACCCTGCTTATCTTTATCATCTAAAAGCCCTAAAATCAACTTTACTTTTTTACCGGGGAAAATGGATTCCACCGTCTCCGCAACCCTTTGACAAGCCGCAACGGTATGCGCGCAATCCAAAACAACTCCCGGTTCTTCCCGCACAACCTCAAAACGTCCCGGCCAAAACGTTTGGGCTATTCCCTCCTCAACAACTTGAGCAGAAACATTTATTCCCCGCTCTTGCAACCCCTCGACAAGGCCAATAGCGGTTGCCGCGTTTATCATCTGGTGGTCTCCTAACAAAGAAGTCCGACAATGATATGAACTCTGCCGGCTCTTCACAACAAAAGACTGGCCATCAATTTTCCGGTTATTTTTTTGGAAAGAAATATCACGGCCAACAAAATAAGCCTGAACTTGTTCTTGTTGACATTGTTTTTGAATTACCTCATAAGCTTCCGGCTCTTGCGGCGCAATGACAACGACAGGATTATTCCGATTTTTAATGATCGCTGCTTTTTCTTGTGCTATCGCAGACAACGTCTCTCCCAGCTGCTGCGTATGTTCAAGGCCAATGGAAGTAATCCCGCAAACCAGGGGATCGACAACATTCGTTGCATCCAATCGCCCCCCTAGCCCTGTTTCCAAAACAACAATGTCCGCTTTTTGCTGCTCAAAATAACACAGCGCAAGCACTGTTAATACTTCAAAATACGTTAACCTGCCATACTCCTCAGTCTCGCGCATTCTTTCTAAAAAAGGCTGCATCCTCTCCACCAAAGAACACAGTTCATCCTCGGGAATACAATCTTCAAAGAACAACAGAGATGATTTCTTGTCCGATGGCCGCAAAATACGAATGCGCTCCCTAACGTGATGGATATGAGGAGAGGTATAAAGTCCTACACTGTATCCTGCCGCACGCAAAATATGCGCCGCAAAAGCACATGTCGACCCTTTCCCTTTTGTTCCCGCGACATGTATAAATTTCAATTTCTTTTCAGGGTGGTCAAACAGAGACAGTAATTCCCGAACACGTTCCAGCCTAAAAGACGCATCCGGACTTACCGGAAGAGATTTTTCGTAATTGATAAAAGAATCTAAATAGTGATTTGCTTCGCGAAGAGTCGTGTAGGCGTTCATGTTTTCTATTCGTGGATATCCGTATTACTTCATTCGTAACCATTCGTGACTTAATGCTTGAAATGTCGTGCCCCGGTCATAACCATTACGATGCCGGCTTTGTCTGCCGCCTTAATCACATCCTGATCTGCGATTGAACCACCTGTTTGGACAATCATCTTAATCCCGGCCTTAGCCGCGGCCTCAACATTATCCGTCTTTGGCAAAAAGGCATCTGATATCAAAAATGAATTCCTGGCATTTTTACCGGCTTTTTTAATCGCGATCATAACACTTTCAACCCGGCTTGTCTGGCCGCATCCGATGCCAACCGTTTTTCTACCCTTAACTAAAACGATCGCGTTCGAGCGGATATGTTTAACAACTTTCCATCCAAACTCCAATGATTCCATCTGGGCAGTGGTTGGTTTTTTCTGAGTAACCACGCGCCACGCCTGAGGCTGAGCTTCTTTATTATCGCGATCTTGCAAAAGAAGCCCGCCAGCTACTTCTTTAAAATCATATTTGGACTTTTTGAAATCTTTTAAATTCAACTGAATGATCCGTAAATTCTTTTTCTGCGATAAAAACTTTTTAGCCTCACGGGCATATCCTGGCGCGATAATACATTCCATAAATCCGCTCTTGATAATATTTTGAGCTGTTTCTAAATCTACTTTTTTATTTAATCCAACAATCCCCCCAAACGCGGAGAGAGGATCACAGCTCCAGGCTTGTTTATACGCTTTCGCTAACGTTCTATCTTCCGCGACCCCCGTCGGATTATTATGTTTAATGACCACAGCCGCCGGCTGATCAAAATCCTTGATCACCGTCATGGCGGCATCCAGATCTAAAAAATTATTAAAAGACAATTCCTTGCCGTGCAACTGCTTAATTTTAGCAAGGCCCTGGACATCATCACTTGAACGGTAAAACGCTGCTGCCTGATGCGGGTTCTCACCGTAGCGCAAGTCTTGCACCTTTGTGAATGGGAAAGAAATCTCTTTAGGCATTGCATAAAAATCGCCACCTTCTGTGCGGCTTTTAAGAAAACTGTAAATCTTCCCATCATATTTCGATGTATGTTCAAACGCTTCAACCGACAAACGCATCAGGAAAGCATCAGATAAAATCCCGCTATTGACATCTAATTCATCAAGCACACTCCGGTATCGTTGAGGATTACAGACAACCGCGACACTTTTAAAATTTTTAGCTGCTGAGCGCAACATCGACGGGCCGCCAATATCAATATTCTTTAAAGCCTCTTCCAGGGCCACACCTTTTTTCTTCGTAACACGCTCAAAGGGATAAAGGTTCACCACGACCATATCGATCAAACCGACTTCATGTTTCTTCAGTTGCGCCATATGTTCCGGATTATCCCGTAAAGCCAAAAGCCCGCCATGGATAGCAGGCTGCAATGTTTTTACACGCCCGTCAAGAATTTCCGGAAAACCGGTATAATCTGAAACCTCAACAACCGGCACTCCACCATCACGCAAAGTTTTAGCCGTCCCGCCTGTTGAAATAATTTCCACACCAAGCGCCCGCAAACCACGCGCAAGGCCCATCAGCCCTGTTTTGTCAGAAACACTTATCAAGGCACGTTTAATTTTCATCATCGTTTTGTCCTCACTAAATTATAAATTTTATAATAAGGAAATCGCGTTGTCCCAACTAACTCTTTTTGATAAGCTTAATAATCTCTTGGGTAAAGCGAGGTAAATCTTCCGGCTTGCGGGAGGTAATCAAATTTTTATCCACAACAACTTCTCGGTCAAGGTATTGCGCGCCAGCCGCAACCAAGTCATCCTTAATCGCGAAAAAACTCGTAGCCTTGTTTCCTTTTAAGATCCCGGCCGAAACAAGCAGCCATCCACCGTGACAAATAGAGGCCACAACCCGGCCGTCCACGTAAAGGCGCTTAACAAAATTCACCACGCGTTCATTGCGCCTTAAGAAGTCCGGAGCCCATCCTCCCGGAATAATAACTCCATCAAAATCAGCAACCTTAACTTTCTGAATAGGGGCATCCACTTTAATCGGGTAGCCCTCCTTGCTGGGATAAATATCCTTTGTGCCTGTCCCGATGATTTTGACTTGAATCCCTTCTTCCTGCAAACGAAAAAACGGATACCAAACCTCCAAAACCTGATACTGCTCTTCCACTAAAATAGCAACTTGTCTGGTTTTTTTAGGCATGGTTCCGCCTTCTTTAAAAACCCCTCTACCCTGTCATTCTTCCGCAACAAGATAAAGGGGCTTTAACATTCTAAGAACTTTTTAAAAATTTATTGCCCTTTACGTCTTTTTTTCTCAGACGGTTTAGAGTAATAACGCCGCTCTTTTATTTCGACGAGGAAACCCTCTTTTTGACACTGTTTTTTAAAGATACGCATAGCTTTTTCAAAACCATGTTTATCTGTTACTTTAACTTCAACCATAAAATATTCTCACCCGCCTTCCTTGTAAATATATCCTGGACAAAACCCAAGTAGAAACTCTTAAAAATGTAGATGTATTATATTATACTTTTTACAATTGTAAAGAAAAATCCACCGCACAAATTTCGCAAATTTCAATCTTCATTTTCGGCTGCAACCCATCTGATCCTGACTTAAGGATCATAATGGACATACTCTTGCCCCTCATAATTACGAAGGACACATCGGCCGTCGTGACGGGAAACAACGTAGTCAGGGCTGATCGGAACTTTACCGCCTCCCCCGGGGACATCAACAACAAAAGTCGGCACCGCGTAGCCTGTTGTAAATCCTCTAAGGGCTTCCATAATCTTCATCCCCGATGTCAAGGAGGTTCGAAAATGTTTAGACCCGACAATCGGGTCACATTGATAAATATAGTAAGGACGCACGCGGATCTTTAAAAGCTTGTGCATCAGCTTTTTCATCACTTCAGAGTTATCATTAATTCCTTTTAAAAGAACTGTCTGGCTTCCCAGGGGAAAACCATTATCAGAAAGCAGATCACACGCCGTCTTAACGCGCCCTGTAATTTCCGCCGGATGGTTAACATGCAAACTAATCCACAAGGGGCTATACTTCTTCAACATGGACACCAGCTCTCCGGTAACCCTCTGAGGCAATGTGACCGGCATGCGTGTCCCTATCCGGACAAACTCAACATGCGCGATACTTTTAATTGCCTTAAGGATATTTTCCAATCGGCTGTCCGCCAGCATCAACGGGTCCCCGCCGGAAATCAAAACATCCCTAACCTGCTTATTTTGTCGGATATAATCAAAAGCCTTCTCATAGGTTACTGACCCCAGGCTCCTTTTGCCTTCCCCCACCATGCGCGACCGGGTACAATGCCGGCAATACATCGCGCACATTTCACTCACCAGAAACAACACCCGGTCCGGATAACGATGCACTAACCCATGCACAGGAGAATGTTTTTCTTCTCCACAGGGATCGATCATTTCTCCCAGGGAAGATTGCTGCTCTAAAATGGTCGACACACCTTGCCGCCGAACAGGACAAGCCGGGTCCACCGGATCCATAAGGCTTAAGAAATACGGAGGGATAGACATCGTCAAATTGTCATCCGTCTGCTCAATGTCTTCTGCTTCCCAGGGTGTTAAATGAATAAACTTTGATAATGTTGCTTTATCGCGAATCCGGTGACACAGCTGCCAATGCCAATCGTTCCAGTCCTCTTCTGTCGCTCCTTTAAACCGCTTTAAGATTTGTTTCTCCCGGACAGATAAATTCCCCCGCAAAGACACTGTCTTTTGTGCTAAAACAACTTTATTATTTAAAGCATTAATCGGGTTCATTGTCTCGTATATCGCATTTCGTATTGCGCGTCGCGCATTTTGCTGGAATCTGTCTTTAGGAACGGATTGGATGCCGGTCTTTCCACCATCCCGCATCGATGTGCTGCTAACTGCAGAACATAATTAATCGCATCCGCATAAGTCAGCCCGAACTCTTGAGGAAAAATATTAAAAACATCTTCATGAGATAAAGACGGCAACGGATTAATTTCTAAAACGTATGGGTTCCCTTGGTCATCAACCCGGAAATCGACTCGTCCTAAATCCCTGCACCCAACAGACCTGTACACTCTTACGGCCAAGGCCTGCATCTGCCGGGCCAAATCTTCCGAGGCCTTCGCAGGGCAAACATATTGAAGCCGGTCTGAAGACACCATTTCAAAATAATAAAAGCTGTCTCCTAAATTTACGTTCCCATCCATACTCACCTGAACAACCGGCATAGCAACCGGCTCTTCATTTCCCAACACCGCGACAGTAAATTCTGTTCCTTTAATAAATTCTTCAATGAGCGCCGGTTGCTGATAAACTTGCGTAACCAAATCCACTTGCCGCTTAAGCGCTTGATAATCCTCAACCCGGGACGCGGCTGAAATCCCTTTTGACGTTCCTTCATGACACGTTTTAACAATTAAAGGAAAACCAATCTTATCCGCCGTCTCTAAATTATCTGAATTCACAGCAACAAACGATTTTGGGGTTGGAATGTTATCCGCGACAAAACATTTTTTTGCTACACCCTTATCCAGGGTCAAACCAAGCGTCAACCCGTCTGACCCCACGTACGGAATGTTATACATATCCAGGATAACCGGGACCTGTGACTCACGCGTACGCCCCCCACGACCCTCACAAATATTAAAGACAATATCTACACCTAAATCCGGTATCCGCGCTAAAAGCTTATCAACATTCCCGATTCTTTTGACTTCATGCCCGCCGGCCTCTAAGGCTTCTGTCATTTCTTCAATCGTTTTGGGCTTATCAAACTCAGCATTCACGTCAAGGGGGTCGTTTTCCTGAAACTCCCAGTCGGTTCTTAAATCATATGCCAACCCTATTCTCATTTTAATAAAACCTTCCTCAAAAAAATAAGGACCCTGTTTTTTCAACAAAGGTCCTTATTCATTGATCTTGATCTGCCTTTTTCAACGGTCGACAGCTCCTTATTTGCCGGACACTCAATAAAATGCCCACACAATTTTTAAAGGTTCTTGATGTAATTTGTTTTCGTCGTCATCCATAACGCAACTCTTTATTCTCTCGTCCTTATTGCAAAATAATTATAATCTTAGCGGTATTTCTCTGTCAAGCATTGTGACAAGAAAGTTCGCCTTTAGATTTTGCAAGCTCACGTCTTCTTTAGCTGACGTATAGGAAAGTATGGTTGTCTGTTTTATACTTTCCTATACTGTGAAAAATTGTTTTAGAAAATTCTCGCGGTCTTCGCACAAGCTGACTTGACATCACCTGCATCTCTGAAAGTCAGGTGTTCACTTAAAAAACCATCATCGCAACTTTAAAATATACTAAAAGAGAAACAATATCCACAATACTTGTAATAAACGGGCCGGACATGAGCGCCGGATCCCACTTCAGTTTCTTAAACAAAATTGGCAAAAAAGCGCCCAACGTCGTTGCTAACATCACGGTTACAACCATCGCACATCCCACTGTAATCCCCAACTTGAGATCTTTTTCCAACCATAACGCCCGCAAAGACACTAAAACCGCCATAAACACGCCCACAAGTATTCCCACCGCCAACTCTTTCTTAATAACCTGAAAAAGATCGTCCATCTGAATATCACCGGTTGCAAGCCCACGAATAACAACCGTTGATGATTGCGTTCCGGCATTTCCTCCTGCGCCTAAAAGCAATGGAATAAAAAAGCTCAAAGCAACAACCGTTTCAAGCTGAAATGAATTTTTCTCTAACACCCAAGCTGAAATAAACCCGACAAAAACCAAAATGAGCAGCCATACTGTTCGCTGCTTGGCGATATTCAAAAAACTCGCCTTCATATAATCAATGTATTCCCCTGCAGCACCATATTTATAAATATCTTCTGTTGTTTCTTCTTCAACAACATCGATAACGTCATCAACCGTTACAATACCCACTAGATGGTTATTATCATTAACAATCGGTATCGCCAAAAAGTCATAATCACTCAACTTCTTTGCAACAACTTCCTTGTCTTCACTCACATTCGCGCTAATCACATGTTTATGCATAATCTCTTCAATCTTTTTATGCGAAAGCGCGACAATAATATCACGCAAGGAAACAAACCCGATCAACCGGCGATCACTATCAGTCACATAAATATAATAAATCGTCTCCTTGTCAAAGGCTTGCAGCTTAAGGCGCTCAATCGCCTGTTTTGCTGTAATGTCCGGAGGAAGAGAGGCATAATCTGTCGTAAGAATGGATCCTGCCGTCCCTTCTTCGTATTGAAGAAGCTTCTTAATATCAATACGCTCAGCACGCGCGACAAGGGGCAAGATTTCTTCTGTTTTTTCTTCTGAAAGATATTGCACAAAGTCCGCACGTTCATCCGGTGCCATTTCCTCTAAAATATCTGCCATCCACTCCTTAGAAAAGCAATCAAAGATTTCTTTTTTGAGTTCATCTTCAAATTCCTGAAAAAGCTCAATACCCAGAGGGACTCCCAAGGCCTTAATACACTCAGCAATTTCAATATTTTCTAAATCCTCACAAAGAACAAAGATGTCATATGGATGCATGTCTTCAAAAAGCGCGCGAATCTGGACAGTCTTCTCCGGCGACTTTAAAAGTTCCTGAATTTCCGGGGATATAAGGGATCCCTTCTTTGCTTCCATACTAATTCCTTTAACGACTTTTAAACACATCCCCGCGTGCACACAACTTATAAACAGGACATTGCGAACACAAAGGCGATATAGGTTTACAAATATTTTGGCCCCATGTAACTAAAAGAGCATTATACTCAATCCAAAAGCATTTTGGCAAATTTTTTCTTAACGCCCATTCCGTCTCTTCCGGATTAGACGTCTTAACGTATCCAAACCGGTTCGATATCCGATGCACATGCGTGTCCACACAAACCGCTGGTTTGCCAAAACCCTCTGTCAAAACAAGGTTAGCGGTTTTACGTCCCACCCCTTTGAATGTCAATAAAACATCAATTTCATCCGGCACTTTCCCGTCAAAACGGTCAAGCAAGCCCTGGCAAATCCCTTTAATTCTTCGCGCCTTGGTTTTATAAAACCCTACCGGATAAATCGCTTTTTCAATTTGAGAGATACTGAGCTTGAGTATCCCTTTGGGTGTTTTTGCTAAAGCAAAAAGGCGCTCTGATGCCGGCAATGTGGTTGCATCTTTGGTACGCAAACTGAGCAAGCAGGAAATCAGGACAAGAAACGGACTCTTCCATCGTTTACCAACTAATGTTACCGAAGGATCCGGCAAATCCCTCATCGCCTTGCGTAAAAGCTTAATAACTTCAGAAATATTAGAATGATTCACACTCATCAAACTTCAATTTTTTTCCATAAATTTCATTTCTTTTAATCTCTTCGGGATTCCGATATCTACCACCACAACCTTGCCAATGACCTCGGGGCCATGAGCTTTATAAAATCCCTTCTTGGCAAAAGAAAACGTCACCGTCTTTTTGGCTTTTACGCACACGCCATAAATCTTGCCGGTTGTTCCATCCAATCCCGAAGGAGCATCAACCGCCAGAACCGGTTTCTTTGAATCATTAACCGCTTCAATAAAACTTTTAAACGGCACGCCGACTTCGCGGTTTAGCCCGACACCGAAAATAGCATCAACAATAAGATCAGCTTTCTGCAACTCCTTTTTAAACGCCGGGGTAACTTTCTGAGCTTCCTTGATAGGATATCGACACTTTTTTAAAATCCGGCAATTCACCAACGCGTCATTCTTGAGCTTAGCAACCTTGCCGATCAAAAATATCTTCGGTTCAATTCCGGCGTTAATTAAATGGCGGGCCACCACAAACCCGTCGCCCGCGTTATTACCCAATCCGCAAACCACACAAACGCATGGCCGCTTCTTTTTCGCGACCATCCTGATCGCTTCCTGTGCCACCGACTTCCCGGCATTTTCCATCAACGCTAACGATGGTACGCCGTATTGGTTGATAGCGATGTCATCAAGTTTTTGGATTTGTTTAACCATAACTGTTTTCATTATTAAAGATCCGCGTACCCCATTTCCATCAGCAACGCCTGGTCATCCCGCCACTTCTTCTTCATCTTGACATATAAATCCAGGAACACTTTGTTTTCTATAAGATTTTCAATCTCAATCCGTGCCATGGATCCGACTTTCTTTAAAATCTGTCCATCTTTCCCAATCACAATATTCTTCTGCGAAGCACGCTCTACTAAAATCAAAGCGCGAATAAAAATCGTTTTCCCTTGTCGCGGCTCCATCTCCTCAACGATAACCGCCAAAGAATGCGGCACTTCCTGTCGCATCACCCCCAACAATTTTTCACGAATAATATCCGCGATCACCATCTTCTGCGGAATATCACAAACAGTATCCCTGGGATAAAGCGCGGGGCCTTGCGGCAAATAATCAAAAAGGATGCCGATAAGCTTGTCCTGATGTAACCCTGTTTTGGTAGACAACGGTAATATCGTAAAGTTTTCTATTTCCGTAATCGCGACTCCTTTAACCCTCTCCCACAAAGCAATATATTCGTGAATGAACTCCCCTTTCAAATCTACCTTATTTAAACCCAAAACAACCGCGACTTTAAGCGCTGCCAATTTTTTAACAATCTTCTCCTCCTCAGGGCCGACGGGATCATTCGCGTCAACAAGATGAATAATACAATCCGCGTCTCTGGTTGTGCCATACGCGCTTCGGTTCATGAACTGATCAAGCTTGTCTTTACTCATATGCAAACCGGGCGTATCAATAAAAACTATTTGGCTCCGCTCATCATTATAAACACCGCGAACCCGGTTGCGTGTTGTTTGTGGAATAGGCGAGACAATCGCCACTTTCTCCCCCACAATCAGGTTAAGCAGTGTTGACTTGCCGACATTCGGGCGTCCTACAATCGAAACCATACCACTATGAAAATCTTTATCTTGTTTTTCTTCCATTTTAAACCTTCTGACTTTGTTTACGTTGAACCCATCGAAAATAAACCGTTACTGCAACAACCCCTGTAAAGAAAAAAACATTTACAATATTAAATGTCCGCCAGACAACATCCTCCGACCGGAAACCTGAAGGCGCCATCAGCATAATACAAACCCACACACCAAGCGCCCACCACAAACTAATATCCTGCGAAGACCGTCGCTTAGCAATCCGAATGATCAGCGGGATATTCCACAACGGCAAAACAATCCCAGCTACCAATCCTATTCTATCTATCCACTCCACAAAAACTCCCTTTTTTCTTCGTTAAACATTGCCCGCAAATCAGGGCTTAATAAACTCAACCAATTCCTTCATACGTTTGTTGACATCTGATATCGTCAACGGCGCAGTCTTTGCCATCCCAAAACCCTGCACATTGAATGACGCAGTTGTTGTCCCGTAAAGAACGGCTTTTTTAAGTGTTGCCGCATCCAATTTGCGAGCCTTGCTCAAATACCCCATTAAACCGCCCGCAAAAGTATCTCCCGCGCCCGTCGGGTCAACCACTTTTTCGACCGGATAAGCGGCAAAAGAAAACGTCAACTTATTGCTATGGAACAAAACCCCGTGTTCGCCTTTTTTCACAACAACCAGCTTCGGGCCAAGCTGGTGCAACTTTTTAGCGGCCTTGACAAGGTTATCTTCTCCTGATAACGCACGCGCCTCGCCATCATTAACAACAAACAAATCCACCTTTTTCATCAACTTCAGCAATGATGGTTTTTTGTGAGCAATCCACAAATTCATGCTATCCAGGCCAACAAGACGAGGTTTTTTCATAAGCTTTAATAAATCCATCTGAATATCAGGATCAATATTCGCCAAGAAAACATTCGGAATATTTTTTTGCTCCTCAAATATCCTCGGCTTACACCCAATAACACCTAACTCTGTCTCAAGGGTTAAAGCTGTATTCAGGTCTTCTTTTTTATACTCACCTTCCCAGCGGAATGTCTTGCCCTCCTCGGCAATCAACGATGAGATATCCACTTTTTGCCGTCGTAAAAACTGTAAATGCTTGTTCGGAAAATCTTTTCCCACAACCGCTGCTAAATGCACTTTCGTAAAAAGCCGCGCGCTCATCGAAAAATGCGCAGCTGATCCACCGAGCATGTCTTTCTTCATCCCGCACGGTGTTTTAACATTATCCAAAGCTACTGTTCCTGTTACGATCAATGACATCTTATTCCTTTCTTTTATTCCCCTATAATTTTAACAAGTATTCTCTTTCTCCGGCGGCCGTCGAATTCACCGTAGAAAATTTGTTCCCATGGGCCAAAATCCAACCGGCCTTCTGTTATTGCCACAACCACCTCACGCCCCATAACCTGACGCTTTAGATGGGCGTCTCCATTATCCTCGCCGGTATTATTATGACGATAATGCGAAATCGGTTCATGCGGGGCCAGCTTCTCTAACCAGTCATCATAATCCTGCAAAAGCCCTTGCTCAGCGTCATTAATATACACGCTAGCCGTAATATGCATAGCATTAACCAGGCACAGCCCTTCTTTGACCCTGCTCTTATTAATGGCTTCCTGAACCTTATCGGTGATATTAATATACTCTCGACGGGAACTTGTGTTAAACCACAATTCTTCTCGATATGATTTCATGAGGCCTCCTTTTTTTGTGCGTGCAACGTTCAACGTGCGACGCTCAACCCCCAACACCATCAGCTATTAACCATTCACAACTAAAAGCTATGTCCGATGCTGAACCAAAATCGTGTGTCTTCACTCGAATCATTAATAGCACGGGCAACATCCGCGCGCACAATCACTTTCTCTAACGACGCGCCGACATTTATAGTAAACCGTAAACCAAAACCGGCATCCTTACGCAACTTCGTATCTTCAAAATCCTCAAACCACGCCTGTCCCGCGTCAAAAAACGCAACGCCACCAACAGATTCTAAGCGCAAGATGTTGTCTAGTACACCCCATCCGATATTCTCAAAAATCGGAAAACGATACTCAAGGCTCCCTAAAAGCGCGCTGGCCCCACGGATCGTTTTTCGGCCATATCCTCTTAATCCATTAATACCTCCGAGCTTAAAAAGGTCTTTATCGTCCGGATATCCTTTGCCATATTTCAAGCGCAGAGCAAATTGTGTTTTCGCTGTTACAGGGTGATACAGGCTGACATCCACAGAAGCCCGATAAAAATATTGCTCAGCCCCCAGGAAATGTCCCGCGCTTTCTAAAAGCGCGTCTACCTTATACCCTTGAATGGGATCAGGGTAAGGGCCTGAACGGTTAAGATGCAAGCTTGTCCCCACGATCGCTTCTTTCCGACGACGATATTCAATATTGCGCGCGTCTTCCTCTCCGGACAAAAAATCGCCATAATCGTTTAACCGTTGATTCCGCAAAAGATAAAAAGTTATGTGGTCATTAATATCAACCAGGCCATATTGCGCCGGCCAAAGCTCGCGTCGCAAATAAACTTTTCCGCTTGCCAAATCCTCTTCCCCGCCATCCAAATCATGCGTATTACTTGCCTCGACTCCAAAAACAGTTTGTGTTGAAAAAAGATTTTTCAGTTGATACCCGAGACGGGAATGATGCAACGCTTCGCCGAAATCATAGTCAGTCCCAACATAAAAAGATTGGTCATATGGTTTTTGCAAAGAAGCCTTAACGCCTAAACCACCGCCAGACACATCAGGGCCAAAGATCAAATTATACGCGTCATCTTCCTGGAACACGGGGATATCATAAAGCCCAAGATAAATAGGGACAAGCTTAACATCCACCTTGCGCGGCCAATGATTGTTCGTACGATCAATATCAAGCCATTGCTCAGCCTCATCAACATGTACCTCTATGATTTTTTTCCATAAATCAACGACGAGCGCCTCTTTCTTCCTCTGCCCATTCCATCGTAAAACTGTTTCACTCCCATCCGAAAACCGGACTGTTATATCCACAGGCACTTGAATCCCGCCACGGTTTTCCAGCGTGATCCGCCCGCCCTTCACACCACCAACAGCATAATCAAAATGTTGGTCCGAATAAAGCCATTGGTCAAAAAACCAACCCAAATCCTGGCTGCTTTCCTGTTCGCAAATAGCAATAAAATCCTTAACCCCTAAATTCTGAAACGCGAATTCCTTAAAAATTCTTTCAAAAACTTTCGCGAAAACCTTTTCCCCCAGCTGCGTTTTCAACATCTCAACAATCCGCGCGCCCTTACCGTACGTTAAAGAAAAAATTGTGCTCGGCTCACGAAAACTCGACAACTCTCCCACCACAGGATTATCAAACCCGATCCTTGTGATCATCATATACCGAAACACCCTTGCCTTGCGAAAAGTAAGCTCCGGCAGCAACCATTCCCATTCTTTAAACCAATCGGGATAATCAGGGATTTCCGCCCTGCGCCCGTACTTCTTTTCCAAATATTCCAAGGTGAAAAATGAATTAAGGCCTTCCTCAAGCCACATGTTTGAAAACTCATTCATCCCGACGGTATTATAGAACCATTGATGTCCTGTTTCATGGGCAATCAAAAAATCAAAATACCTCACCAACAACTTCGGCAATTTATACATGCGTGTATCAATAAACGCCATGTTTGACATTTGCTCTCCACCATACCCTAAATACACAGGCACAACGTTAAATGTCTTATAAAGATACCCGCCAAAAATCTGCGAATAATAATCCATTAAATCTTTAACACTTTTCACAGCCTGGTTGGCAAAAAACTCGTCTCCTTTCAAGTAAAACGAATTAATGGTCATACCGTTATAAGAAACCTGCTGTTTTAAGTAATCCGGACTCATGGCAACTGTAAATTCACGGATAGGCAAAGATGTTTCTATCGACAGCGTCTTTACCCCGGAACCCGCGGCCTCTTCGTGCTTGAAATCCGCCGAATGAACAACAACATATTCCTCAGGCACAGTCAACTCAACATCATAGTAAGAAGCCTCACTGAAAAAAGGACGATGAAAAACATAAAAAGGATTTTTATTCCACCCCTCGTCGTTGTGAACCGCCAATATCGGATACCATCGAGACAACTGCATAATATTCTCATGCCAACCAAAACGGCCATACGCGTGAGGAATGCTGACATCAAACGCTATCGATACCTCAACTGACTCTCCCGAAAAAAGCTTTTGCCGCAAATTTATTTTCAGAAGAGTTTCTTGCTTCCCTTCAACCTGAAAAGATAGATCCTGTCCCGCGTGCTGAACAGATTGAATCGTTAAGCTGCCGATCCCGTTCGAGAACCCTTCCGGAAAAGGATTGATTTTAAAATATCCCGCGTATCGAAAAAGAAGTTTCTTTTCATCAGTAGAATATTTTCGGTGCGGATAAATATGAAAATACAATTCTTCAACAGGCTGCTGACTATTGTTGGTAAAAGTCACCCTCTGTTCAGACGTAATGTTTTTCTTCTCGACATCAACACTGGCTTTTATCTCATAGCGAGGATGTTCAAAAGCGTCTAACATTCCGCAAAAACACAAAACCTGCACCAGGATGAGACACCCTGTTTTCCATATTTTATGATATGTTTTAGCGGCCACTTGAAAATTCATACACTTTTCTTTTCACGGGAAGGAGGTGAGGCCTTAATTTTTTTTAGATACTTCTTAAAGCGGCTTGTTTTAAGAAGATTCGTTAAGTCTTCGTCGGATTCAAGATACAAAAAATCATCATACCCACACTGGATCGCGCTCTTGATAGTCTCACTGGCTTTGTCGACCTCACAGACTAAAGAATAACTGCACGCCAGGTTATACAACACAATCGGATCATCCGGACGCATTCCCTCAAGCTTTTGATCAATGGCTAACCCGTCCTGATAACGGCCCGCGCGCGTATATAAATCTCCCAGGGCAACAAGGACTTGATAGAAATCACCTTTTTCTTTCAATATCCCTTCATAAAATTGAATCTCAAATTCTATATCATCATTTTTCATTTAAAATAAACTCGCTTGATAGTTTTGATTGCTCGCAACTATTTTAT